>PWNM01000161.1 GCA_003557825.1 Candidatus Hydrogenedentota bacterium
AACCCATCCTCGACCTCTCCAAACTCGAACGCAAGGTGCGATGAAGAACGTGAGAGCCTAAGGCGGAAGACGAGAAAGAAGCACGATAGGTGCCTGTGGACGCGGAATTGCGCCTCCCCCCTTATCAGAGCCCGTATCCCCCGATCCGCAGCACGTACCTGCCACCCCTCTTGTCGCCCATCGCCCTTCCGCACGAGCCCCTCGCGGCTTCGCGTGCGTCCCCTATGCGCCCCTTCGTGTGCTTTGTGCCTTTGTGTTGATTATTTCGTACACCGTAGTTGAGTCCCCCTCAGTCGGCTTTAGCCGACGCCACCTTAGCATCCGCCTGGGCGGAGTGTATCGAGACCAGAGAGAAATGGAGCCGGCTTCAGCCGGGCTTCTCGGGAGGCTTAAGCGCAGAAACCTGCCCACTTGGACCTTTCGGGAATCCCTTCGTGCATTCATATTGAAACCATGGACTCTACTTAAACAAGAAATATCTTGACAACCGCATGAGCATCTAGTACGGTATATGCACAGATGGGGAATTGCATTCCGCCCTCAGAGGCAGGAGTACGCAACGATGGTATCACCACAACCGCCCTATACGGCGCGCTGCGGCACCTTGGCGCGCACGACCCCTCCGCGCCTCGTCGGCGAAAACGAACATCACCGCCGCCATCGCGTTTCGGGAAAACGGAGATATACCAGTAGAGACTTTGAGTACTGGTATCACAGATAACACAGATCCGCGGAGGAGAAACCTTGCATTGCAAATGTGGCTATAGCTTCCTAAAACACATAAGGAAAGCTTTGAAAAAACAGCAAAAATATCCATTCAAATCATATGCAGTTATAAGCGATGAAGAATACACCGATTTTCTGCAAGCGGAAATCGATGCCCTTCAATGCGAAAACAAGCAATCTTATGACTTTTACAAGAGACTCGGACGGGCGGCCGGTTACACGAATTCCATGCACATATGTCCAGAATGCGGGAGATTGGTGTTGGTCAAAAAGAAATCCACAGAATTCTATGTTAAAGAAGACTGAGGCCAGATGAGGGCGGTCACCATAAGGGAAGCCTGTTGGCAGAGGATGCATATTCTATACCTTTGTATCGTTTAAGTATGACGGTGTAGCGACTGTTTTTGGATTGGTCGATGTACTTGTTGCACTACACAAGTGCCGTGACTACTGCGAGGATTAACGCATGGATAGAATCGATGCAGTTACTGGTGCGTTCGGTTTCTCTGGCCAAGTCATAGCAGAGAAGCTGCTTGAAAAAGGGATTCAGGTACGAACCCTCACCAATTCCCCAAACAGGCAAAGCCCTTTGCAGGGTAAAGTTGAGGTTCGTAGCCTCAATTTTAACAACAAGAGGGAAATCATCGACTCCTTGTCTGGAGTCACAACCTTATACAATAATTATTGGGTGAGGTTCAATTGCAGGGATTTCGACCATGATCGTGCTGTGCGAAATAGTGAAATTTTGGTCGAGGCTGCCAAGGAGGCTGGGGTACGGCGCTTAGTGCATGTAAGTATAACCAATCCTGATCCAAGCTCCAGGCTAAGCTATTTTAGGGGCAAAGCCCAGGTGGAGCAAATCGTCCAGGACAGTGGTATACCATATGCGATATTGCGCCCCGCAATCTTATATGGTCCTAACGATATACTTGTAAACAATATCGCATGGATGCTACGCCGATTTCCGATATTTCTGCTTATTGGGCGAGGAAAGCAGCTCATCCAACCCGTATATGTAGGTGACTTTGCCGAAATTGCGGTAGATGCAGGGATGCAACACAATAACTGTATTTTGAACGCCATCGGTCCGGAAACGTTCGAATTTCGCGAGCTTGTTCATTGTATTCGCGACGCGCTAAATGAGTCTACACAAATAATGCCCTTCCCAAAAATATTTGTGTATCTTTTGACCAGGATAGGAAACGGTATTATGGGCGATTACATACTCACCTGGGATGAAATAGAGGCTTTGAATCAAAATCTGCTTTTTGTCAATGATTCTCCTTTGGGTAAGACCAAATTCAGTGATTGGATCGTTGAGAACGCCAACCGCATGGGCAACAGATATTCCAATGAACTATTGCGGCGGACTGAACGCAATAAGGGATTTGATAACCTGTAGGACAGTGAAAACAATGTTTTTTTCTTGGCACTGGCTCGATGGCTCGTGTTATTGGTCGGGCACGGAGCGCTGCGCCCAATGCGCAGTCGCTCGCGGAGGTCAGGAGTAATGTCACCAGTTCTGTAGCACAGGTGTGGCGCTATGCAAGACAGGCGGAAGCGCATTTGCGTGACCGATGATTGTTGCTGAGGGCTTACAAACGGTTCGGAGGTAGGGTTATGACTACATCGGAACGATATCCGATGGTTAGAACGCATATGAATCAACTACGTTACGCAATCCTCGGGTGCCTAGTATACGTCGCTGGGACCGTATCGTCAGGTGTGATGGTCGGGCCTTACGCGGTCAATGCCGTTGATACCGTGCTAGCAGTGGCCCTTGTCGTCGGCTTCTCACTCTTATTGGGTCGCGGTGTCGCTGTGCCACTGGCGCTAATATTTCTTGTATCGTTTTTCTTTCCAGTCGCTATACTGGTTATGGTGGGCCTTCCGGTCTTCGGGAGCGCCTGGGAGTCTCTGGCTTCGCTCTTATCTGCTGATGGATTACGGCTTTTTTTGCCGTTTATGAGCGCGTGTATGGCCGCCTTGCTGTACCGGTTGCTGCGTTCCAACACATCGGTGGAGCCGACGTCTAACGACCGCGGCTCGCCTCTGCGTTCGAACGATGGCGCAAGCGGCAAGGCTTTATGGTGGGTTATTGGAGCGTTGTCTGTCCTCATTGTCATAATGATTGCCGCAGTAGTTGGCGTATTTGGCTATACCTTTTGGAGAATGAAGCTTCACGGGGATGAACTGCATGCCCGTTTCATACAGACGTTTTCAGACGAATTTTCGAGTCGACTTGAACAGGGACAGATCCCGGAGGAATACGCGGATACATTCGAGGCCTTGGTTGATTTAAGCATGCAAGCTGAAGTGGAAAGGATGACTCAAACGTTCATTTTGAGTCGGATATTGGTCATTACCAATGACGGGCAGGTATCCGATGCTGAAAGGCGGCTCATCGAGCGTTTGCACGACTCCCTGCAGGAAGATCCGTCTATCGACCCAATGGAGGTGCTTGGGATCATCTACCATGGGGTATATTCCAATCGGCTTGAGCAGGGGCAGATTCCAGAGGAATACATGGATACGTTTGAGGCCCTGGTGGACTTATCCATGCAACCCGAAGTGGACCAGAGCACCCGTATACTTATAATGATTCGTATAGCATCCATTACCCAAAATGGGCAAGTCACTAGTGATGAAATACGTCTCATCGAGGATCTTCATGAGGCCCTTCAGGAGGACCTGTCCATTGATCCAGAACGCATCAACGAACTCTTGGAGCGTTTTGATAACGACAACGAAATGCCGGAAGCGTCTGCTCGGCCGATCATGTTCAAGACGGCAAACGCCACAGTCGGACTGCGGGCGGGGTTATCATGGAGCACTTTTCACCACAGAGGGCATAAAGAGGGACGGCGATGCTGTTAAGCGGTGTTTTAGACGGGATTACAGGATGGATGGGATGATCGGGGGGCAGTGCTGCGCGGTCCGGTAGACAATCATGGACCCGTTCCTGCCACCGCACAGCACGGGGGTATAACACTGCGCATTACCGCCCAATCTGCGCACCTGCCCCTGGATATTGCGTTTGCTCTCACGAAACATGTGACATTTCTAACGAGTTTTGACACACCCGGGTTCCCATTTTGATAACGTCCATTGGGCTGGGCATAATGAGTGCGCCTACTATCCCTTGTGAGAATGAATATGGTCTCTTTTAACGTTCGCATTGCCGAATATAAGCAGTTTTTCAAGACCTTCGCGGGCAAACTCCGCGATGCGCTGCGCGACCTGCTCCCTGTCGTCTTGGTCATCTTGGTGTTTCAACTCGGTGTGTTGCGCCAACCCTTTCCACAGCTGGTCGAGGTTTTGGCCGGGAGCGTGCTTGTGTTGGTCGGCCTGGCGTTGTTTGTCATGGGCCTCGAGATGGGCCTGTTTCCTATCGGTGAGACCATGGCCGATGCTCTGGCGCATAAAGGCAGCTTGATCTGGCTGCTAATCTTCGGGTTTGGGCTAGGTCTGACGACGACGATCGCCGAGCCGGCCTTAATCACGGTCACGCAAAAGGCGGCCGAAGTGGCCGCCGAGGGCGCATTTATCGAAGATACTGCCCGGGCCATGGGCCGCTATGCCTTGGGGCTACGACTCACCGTGGCCCTTGCCGTGGCTCTATCGATTGTGGTGGGGCTGTTTCGTATTCTGAAGGGCTGGCCGGTCCATCATTTCATCATCGGCGGCTACGTGCTGGTGATGATCCTCACCGCCTTCGCCCCGTCCGAAATCGTGGGCGTAGCCTATGACTCCGGCGGCGTGACCACCTCGACGGTTACCGTCCCTCTGGTGACAGCCCTCGGGGTAGGGCTATCCAACGTCATTCAGGGCCGCAACCCGTTGGTTGATGGATTCGGTCTGATCGCTCTGGCTTCGTTGTTCCCGGTCGTATTCGTCCTGATTTATGGCATCGTATTCATGGGGGGCGGCTGAACATGGCCTTTTTTAGCGCGTTATTCGGCAGTGCCCTTGGGGTCATCCGAGACATCCTACCGGTCATCCTACTCTTGGTCGGATTTCAACTGCTGGTCTTGCGGCGCGCCGTTCCCCAATGGCGCCGGGTCGTTCTCGGCTTTGTTTTCGTCTTCATTGGATTGACGATTTTTCTGCAGGGACTGCAAATGGCGCTGTTTCCGCTGGGCGAGTTGATGGCGAAACAGTTGGCCGACCCGGTCTTCGTGTTCGGGGGCGGGGCGGCGCCTGAGTCGCCGCCGTGGCAGGCCTACGGCTGGCTGTATGCCTTTGCCGGTTTGATGGGCTTTTCGGCCACCATCGCCGAACCTTCGCTCATCGCTGTGGCCCACAAGGCCAATCAGGTGTCCCGTGGGACCATCAGTGAACTGGGACTCCGCGTAGCCGTTGCCGTAGGTGTTTCCCTCGGGATTACGCTGGGCGTGTTTCGCATTGTGACGGGCACGCCCTTATTCGCCTATGTCATTGCAGGCTATGTGGTCGTTGTGGTGCAGACCGCGTTGTCGTCGCGGATGATTATCCCGTTGGCCTATGACTCGGGCGGCGTGACCACGTCCTCCGTTACGGTTCCAGTGATGACGGCCTTGGGGTTGGGCGTATCGTTGGCGATTCCCGGTCGAAGCCCTCTGCTCGACGGGTTCGGCCTTATCGCCTTCGCCAGCGTATTTCCGATAATGACGGTGTTGGGGTATGGGCAGTTCGCGCAATGGAGGGCCCATCGCTTGCAGCAAGCTGCACAGAAGGAATCGAGCTGATGTTGAAGCTAGTAATCGCCATGGTCAAACCCGATGTGACCGACAACGTAGTCAAGGCGGGTAAAGAAGCGAGCGGCGCCGGCGCGACGATTGTTCCTGCCAGGGGGACCGGTATCCACGAAGCAAAAACGTTCTTCGGGCTGGTACTCGAAGAGCAGACCGATGTCATCCTGTTTGTCGTGCCGGAAGGGCGTGCGGATGCGGTGATGGAAGCCATAGCCAAAGCGGGGGAGTTCAGCGAACCGGGTACCGGCGTGGCCTTCGTCGTACCCATTGAACAGGCTATCGGGTTCCGCTGTCAGGAATAGGTGAGTGGCCGATCACAGGCGCTGCTGGTTGGCCAACCGCTCGCGGATAGCGCGGGCATGTGTCCGAAGATCGCGTTGCTCGGATTCGGGTTTCCGGTCCCAGTTTTTATAGGCCAGGGCCATGCGAGGATTTCGTCGAAGCAGCGTTGCGTTGCGGGCCAGAAAATCCCAGTACAAGGCGTTGAACGGACAGGCATCAGGGCCGGTGGTTTGGCGGGGATTATACCGGCATTGACGGCAACAATCACTCATCTTGTTGATGTAATTGGCCGAGGCCGCATAGGGCTTACTGGCGAGTAAACCGCCATCGGCATACAGGGCCATGCCAATCACATTGGGGGAGACCACCCATTCATAGGCATCGGCATAGGCCAACCAGTACCATTCATTGACGGCCTGCGGAGAGATTCCGGCGATGAGGGCGAAGTTGCCGGTTATCATTAGCCGTTGGATGTGATGGTTGATTCCGTAGGTCTGCACATGGCCCACGGCATCGCGGACGCAGAACATGTCGGTATCGGCCGTCCAGTAAAAGTCGGGTAACGACCCGTCTGCACCCAATTCGTTGCGTTCCGTGTATCCGGGCATATGGTGGTGGTAGACCCGATAGACGAACTCCCGCCAGCCTATGATCTGTCGGATAAACCCCTCGACCGACGCAAGCCGTGCCTGGCCTTCGCGATACCGCGCTTCCACCGCGCGACAGACCGCCAGCGGGTCGAGGAGGCCCACATTCAGCGCCGCCGACAGCCGTGAATGATAAAGATACGGCTCCCCGGCAACAATCGCGTCCTGATAGGGGCCGAACAGATCGAGCCGATGATCGAGAAAGTGTTCGAGGAGTTGGTTGGCTTCCTCGTGGGTAACGGGCCAATCAAAGCCGTCCGCCTTCCCGAAATGATCGGGAAACTCGCGGGCCACCAAGGCCATGACCGCTCGGGTTGTGGCATCCGGAGCAAATCCCGGCATGGGGGGAACAAACAGGTCTTTACGAGGCGGCTTGCGGTTTTCCTTATCGAAGTTCCATTGCCCGCCCTCCGGCTCTCCCTCGTCGTTCATTAATAGTCCTGTCTGCCGACGCATGTCGCGGTAGAAGGTTTCCATGCGGATGGTATCTTTGTTTCCCATACGCTTCTCAAAGGCGTGTTGGACGCTCAGGAACATCCGGTTGGGTGCGATCTCCGTCGCAATGTCATGGGCCTCAATCATCTTCGCGAGTCGAGCGGCTACCCCGTATTCCGCGGTTTCCGTGAGGATGATTCGCGATGGACGATGGTCTTGAATATGCGATCTAAGGGCGTTGGTAAAGGTCCGGGCGGATTCGTGGTAGTCCACCGCGTAGCCTTTTTTGCGCAGGTCTTCCGCAAAGTGGCGCATGGCGGACCAAAGAAGAATGAGTTTTTGCGGATGGTAGGGGAGCTGGCGGGCCCGTTCGAGAGATTCGATAAACAGCACGGAGCACGAGCCGGGAGGATGGGACGCCAAGGCCGTACCGTCAACTGTCAGTTGGTCGCCCAACACCCAGACGGTGGGAATGGGGTCATGGCATGTCATTGTGACGGTTCTGCCTTCGCGGGATCTCTCTCACGAATTGCGAGCACCCGGTTTGCATGTTCGGCATCGCCCTTGGGTCCGGCGGGTCGTTTTTCCAGGGCAATGGCGTCTTCGCTTTTGCCGTACACCAGCGCCGTGTCGCCATTTCGAATGACCGTATCGCCTACCACCGATGCAACAAACTCCCCGTCGGCCCGGCGAATGGCGAGAACCTGCAATCCCTCGTCGGCCAATCGTAAATCGGCCAAACTGCGGCCAACGGCCCAGTCGCCCTTGTGCAGTGTTATTTCCGTCACCGAGAATCCTTCGGGCAGACTCAGCAAATTGTAGCAATCTGGAAAAGCGTCTTCCTGTCCCTCGTGCTTCATGCGAAGGCGCTCGGTTTGTTCTTGTTGGTGCATGAACAGCTGCTGTTCGCGGGCGCGCTGTTCGTGGGCCTCATCGCCGGAACGATCCGACCGACGGCGCTCCAGCTCTTCGAGGTCGCCATAATGTCCGTACAACAACAACGTGTCGCCTTCCCGTACAAGGGTGCGTCCCGTCGGCGTTCCCACGTAGTCGCCATTTGCTTTACGAATGCCCAACACCTGTATGCCTTCATCGGGTAAGCGAAGCTGATAGAGAGCCTTACCCAAGACCCAATCGTCCGCATCGACCGTGAATTCATTGACGGCGAACCCTTCGGAAAGATGGAGCAACGAATGGTAGTCCCGTATATCTAACGAAGTGAATCGTTCCAGGGCCCAACCGATGATCGTGAATAGGCGATCATCGATCCATTTGCTCATGGCGATAAGCCACAGCAGGATTAAGCCAGCCGAAAGCAACGAGAGCCGCACGGCGAGGGTGAACACCGTATCATCACGACCGCCGGCCTCCAAAAAAATGGGGATAAGGGACGAGATGGCCATCACCACTGCGCCATTTCCCAGCAGCATCAGCAACATGATGATGCGCCGCCGGACCGGGTGTTCGACCAAGCGTTCCGATTCGGTCGTCGTGAAACCACATGTGGTGAAGGCCGATCGGGCCTGGAACCGGGCCAGGTCCTTCGACAAACCGGTAAACGTCAAGGCTACCGTGGCGATCCGGGTGATCAGCAAACCGATGGCCACGACGAGCAACAACGTGATAATACCTATCATGTATCAACACTCCTTGTTCTATGAAATGGGCTACTCTATTGTGGCAGCAACCGGTTACGCGGGCAAGCGCGAACCCTATTCGGGCGATCCAATGTGAGTGGGCTCCTTGCCGACGCGGGTTTCGAGGGCGTGGCGCCGTTCCTCGATCATGCACTGGGCCATGCGTCGGACCTGAAGGGTGAGCCACTGAAAAGTCTGGCTCGATTCGCGATAATCGGCGGGGCCGTAGGAATTGACCCGGTCCTTTTCCTGTAACGTAACGACCTGCTCGAATTGATCGCGATTGTTTGGATCGTAGACCGCATAAGCCAGCCCGCCGTGCTTCCGCACCACCGAAAACGAGGGGATGTCGCTGGGACCGTCGGCGATGTAGATCATGTTTTTCATGGGGACCCGTCGATCGCCCTCGGCAATGCTGGCATTGACGGTAATGCCTTTCTCGACATTGACGCCTTTGTTTATTTCGAAGATTGCGCGGGTTTTCGTCGTGTTATCGAGCAGACCGGCAATCTGACTAATGATTCCGGAGTGAGGCATGCCGTTCCGATCGTATCCGGGCGGCGCAGGCTCTTCGATAAACTCGGATGCCCAGATTCCATCGAGTTCGGAGGCAATATGGGAACCCCGAATCATCGCCGCCAGGCCCGTGCTTACCACATAATGCTCGAGGTGGAGTCCCGCGTTGCCAAATTCGCCGCTTTCCACACTCATCTTTAGATTGCCGAACATCTCGGGAATGCCAGGGAAAAAGTCGATCTGCTTTCCTAATTCCTTAAGGCGGGCGTTGGTCAGATCGGGTATGCGGCCATGGCGGACATAAGAGAGCAAATGGCCGAGGTAGCACGTGTCGCTTTGAACATGGATGCCCGCCTTGGCGTAGTATGCGGGCAATGCGTTGACCTCGGCCCAGAAGGCTCTTTCGTCGATGCCGTATGCCTCGAACAGCGGACGCTGCATGTAATGGGGCGATAGGGTCCGGTCAAAATCCCATATCAGGGCGATCACATTTTGGTCAAACAGCATCTTTTCGGTCACGAAATCTAATTCCTTTCAAACTCATTCGGCTTGGGTGGCCGATACCAAAACCAGGGTATCGCCTTCCTCGAGGACCGGAAATCGCCCGACGTTGTAGGCGACGCCGTCGCGGTAGACCCGGAGGATAATTTTGTCTTTGAGGGCCGTCGGATGCTGGCCAACCTCGTTCGGGGCAACCTTACGCTCGTCGACCCGCATGGTTCCTCCTACGCTCAGCATGTCCGTCATGGTTTCGACGAGGTGGGATCGCCGGGTCGCGGCGGCAAGCAGGTTACCGCCCGCTGCGGCGGGGGAAATGATGATCTGCACGCCTGCCCGGCGCAGGAGTTTGGCATTCTCATCCTGTCGGCATGCCGCGATGATCTGAATTTCCGGATTGATGTCCTGTATGTTCAACGCAATAAGTACGGCGGAATCGTCCCGTCCGGGACATACGATCACATGATGGGCCCGCGCGATGGCAACGCTGTGAAGCACGGCCTCTTCCCGGGCATCGCCCACGACGGTTATGATTCCCGGCGGAGCCTGTGAGAAGACCTCCTCCTGTTGATCAATAGCCACGATGTGATCGGGCGGTGTTCCCTGTAAGAGGAGTTCCTTAACTGCCACGCGGCCAATGGGGCCAAAGCCGCAGACGATTACATGGTTTTTGAGCTTGTCCGCCATCCGCTTCATGCGGTATTCCTCCTGAAAACGCCGTAACACCACTTGATAGGCTGTACCCAAAAAGGTAAACAACACGATGAACCGAACGGGAACCAGAAAGAAGGTATCTACCATTCGGGCGAAGGTTGTAATCGGCACAATATCGCCATAGCCGACCGTGGTGACGGTGACCATAGCGAAGTAAATAATGCTGGGCAAATCCGGCGGCTCGCCCGTATTGTGATCGATGAGTTGCCCCCGTTCGAGCCACAACACCAGCACTGCTGTGCCGATAAGCCCGACGATAAAACCTGCGCGAAGCGCCAAACTTCGGATGGTCCCCACAGGAGGAGGGCTATAGAGTTTTCCGGCCATGCAGGGATGATACGCAATGACAAGCGGCATGTTCCACGCTCGATTAACCGATGAATTGATCCGGCCCGCATACCGTCCTACAATACAGTCTGCAATCAGGGGGCAAACCAACGAAAGGAATCACCCATGAGCAATGGTATCCGCGTTACGGTATGGAACGAAGGGGTCCACGAAAAGGAAAGCGAAGCCGTCCAAAAGGTCTATCCCAAAGGCATGGGTCATCAGATCGCACAGTATCTCGAAAAGCAATCGGGTATTCAGTCGGTGCATGTGTCCGAGATGGATCATAAGCAACAGGGACTGACCGACGAAATCCTGAAAAACACCGATGTGATGACCTGGTGGGGGCACACGGCCCATCATATGGTCGACGACGCCAATGTAGATCGGGTCCATCAACGGGTTCTCGACGGTATGGGCCTTATCGTGCTCCACTCGGGGCATTTTTCAAAAATCTTCCGAAAATTAATGGGGACGAACTGCGACCTGAAATGGCGCGAGATAGGGGAAAAAGAACGGCTCTGGGTCGTGGACCCGGCCCATCCCATTGTGGACGGCATCGACGAATACATCGAATTGCCCCACACCGAGATGTACGGAGAGCATTTCGACATTCCCCAGCCCGACCAGCAGGTGTTCATCAGTTGGTTCGAGGGGGGCGAGGTCTTTCGTAGCGGCTGCTGCTGGCATCGGGGCAAGGGCAAGGTATTCTATTTCCGGCCCGGCCACGAAACCCTGCCCATCTATTACGACGAAACCATCCTAAAGGTCATTGCCAACGGAGTCCGTTGGGCCGCTCCTTCGGGTGTGGCAACCCTCACCCGCGGCAATGCCAAGCCTCTCGAGGATGTCAAGCCCAGCATGTAGAAGGAAAACAAGGCGCTCCGCATGTTGACCCATGGTTAGGACCACAGACCATGGGTCTTTTTTGTGCGCGCTATTGATATTATGGAAAATAATACCGCGAAATCCCTTTACGTTATCAACGAAAATCTGGTATACTCTCTAAGAAGGAACCAAAAGACAGTTTTGCTGGAAACAGCATAATGGGAAAACCCATTAGAAAGGGGCCTATGACCGAGCGTGTCCCACGAATCCTGATTGTCGATGACCAGGATATTAACATCGATTTGCTGACCCAGCTGCTTGCTCCTCGGGGCTATATTCTTGATTCCGCTCACAGCGGAGCCGAAGCGTTGCAATCCATCGAACAGGCCGAACCCGATGTCATATTGCTGGATCTGGTGATGCCCGAGATGGACGGGTACGAGGTCTGTCGCCGGGTCAAGCGCAATCCAGACACACGGCATATTCCGATTATCATCATCAGCGGAGTGAATGCCGAGTCGGTGAACGTCAAGGCCCTCGAGGCCGGAGCCGACGAGTTTCTGCAGCGTCCGTTCAATATCGTGTTCCTCGAGGCGCGCATTCGCAATTGTATCCGGTCGAAAATGCTCCAGGATCAGATCATTCGGTATCAACGCCAGCTCGAACATCAAAACGAGGAGCTTGAAAACGGGATCCGACAACGGACCGCCGAGTTGGCCCGCACGCAACATGCCACGGTCTTTTCCTTGGCCAAATTGGCTGAATCCCGCGATCCCGAGACGGGTGAACACCTCGACCGCATCCGGCGCTATGCGCAGGAAATCGCCCTCCATCTGGCCGATCAACCGGCGTATGGCGACGCCATCGACAGCGGGTTTATTGAGACGCTCTACTATTCGAGCCCCCTCCACGATATCGGGAAAGTTGGCATCCCCGACCGTATCCTGCTCAAGCGCGGACCGCTCAGCAACGAGGAGTTCGACATCATGCGGTCCCACACCATCGTAGGCGGTGAGACCCTCACGGCTGCCGAACAGGAGTCGGGCCACAACCCCTTGCTGGTGATGGGCCGAGACATTGCCTTTGGCCACCACGAAAAGTGGGATGGAACCGGTTACCCCGAAGGCCTTGCCGGTGAGGACATTCCCCTGGCTGCGCGTATCGTCGCCTTGGCGGATGTCTACGACGCCCTGCGGTCAAAACGGCCCTATAAACAGCCCTTTACTCACGAGGCCGCCAAGGAGATTCTGCTGCGAGGGCGGGAAAGCCACTTCGATCCTGCCGTGGTGGACGCTTTCGTGGCGCGCGAATCTCGCTTCATCGGGATTCAGGAAATGCTACAAGATACCGGCGCTCCCACGCGTATCGAGCAGATCATGGAAACGCTGGACGCCCTCGAACGACGGAACGCAGAGGAAGAAGCGGCGTCCATGCAGGCTGCCCAATAGGCTGAAGTCCCAGGTCGCCTTTTGGAAGCACCGACGCCCCCGGAGATTGTTCCGGGGGCGTCGGTCAGGTCATGTCTGTCAGGTGGCCTTCTTAATACTCGCCATAAGCAGACTGTCTCGAGGGTTTGGATCGAGGCTCACGGCCACGTCGAT
>PWNM01000257.1 GCA_003557825.1 Candidatus Hydrogenedentota bacterium
ATCGAAGCACTGGCCCGCGATCTGATCCGTTTGTCGGGCCTGCGGGTCGGTGAGGACATTGCCATCGAGTACACCGGCATCCGGCCCGGAGAGAAGCTGTACGAAGAGTTACACAGTCAAGGTGAAACCCACTTGCCGACCGGTCATCCCAAGATCCGCGTGGCCACCTGTGAATCCACAGATCCCGCCGTCCTGGAGGGAGCCCTCGAGTACCTGCAACAGATCGCCGATGGTCCCCCCCAGTACGTTTCCCAGGCGCTGAGGAAAGTGCTCAGACAACGTGCATTTGACTTTGAATCGCCGCACGTCCGAATTGAACCCGTAATCGCTGAGGTCCAGTTTGGTCCGAGGCCGACCACACCCGCTTCCGCGAACAAAACTCAGGAAGTTTCCCATGCCACAATTCCTCGGAACCATGCACTCCGCCGGTCGCGCCCCCGTGTCGCGTAATGTCAGCCTCTCCCTCCGCCATGGATGCCCCGGTGGAACGGGCTTAACCATTTGCGACGGTACAACTGCTCCGGTAATCCTCAAAGTCCGGAATACCGAATACTGCCACCTACTGCCTTCCGAGCATCTCGCCGAGTGATGACACGTTCAAGATTGGTAATCCCGAATACGATCATTATCTGGCTATGCCAACTGTTCGCGCTCGGACCCCAGTTGGTCGTCGTCCCTTATCTATTGAGTACCCTCGGAGAATCAGGATTTGGCGTCTATACCGTGATCTGGTCGTTGATCACCGCCATCGATCGCTTTGAACGATCCCTCCAGTCTGGCGTTGTGAAATATGGCGCCGAACACCTTGGGAAGAACACGCTCTCCCCAATCAGCAGCATTTTGAGTTGCGGTTTCTGGTGTGCTGTACTCGTCGGCGCAGTTGCAACGACGGCAATCCTTCTCGCGACATCGTTTACCGAACACCTGATCCCCGGCATCCGCCCCCCCCTTCTAGTCGTCGCCGCAACCGTGTTTCTGATCAGTCCCACTGCCCCATTTCTCGCTCTCATCCATTCTCGTCAACACTATTATATCACAGCAGTTGCGGATCTGCTGGCTCAATACGCCGCACTCAGCACAATCCTCGCCCTGTTCTTCTTCTTCAAACCTTCCCCTACGATCGCAGTGATAGCGATGTCTACGACCCTGCTTGTGTCACGTCTCGCCCAGTTACCATGCACCTACTTCTTGATTCCCGGTCTGACTCGACACTTCTTAAGCCTGGACCGAAGGACTCTTCGCGCCATCATTTCCTTCGGAAGCGCCACTGTGCTGCTCGCTGGTTGTGGGATCGCCAACGCGTCGGGAATGAAGTGGCTACTGACTGTATTGATCTCCACTACGTTCGTAGCCCACCTCGGAATCGCCTTGACACCCAGTCTTCTTCTCTCGCGCCTCGCCTCAGCCTTGACGGTAACCCTAATGCCTGCGTCAAGTGATTGCCACGCGCGACGCGACTTGCCTGCCCTACAACGGCTCTTGCTCTCGGGGATACGCAACAGCACACACTTCGTGTTGACTGGCAACCTGTTAGCGATACCCTTGATCCCGCTAGCTTTCGAAATTTGGGTCGGCAGGGAGTACAGGTTTCTCGCGCCTTATGCGATCGGACTGTTGCTTGGTCATTCATTCTTCCTTTCCACCTCCCCTGCTCATCACATCATGAAAGGCCTTGGAAGACTTCGCGAAACAGTGCTGATCCACTTCACGGTTCTGGTTGCAATCCCCGTTTTGGTGTTTACCCTCCTCCATCGCGTCGGTACCGATCCATACCTCGCCGTGACCCTCAGTCTCACCAGCGGACACTGCATCGGCAGCTTCTTGAACCTTGCCCGAGGCGCCAACGCGACCGGACTGCGTTTGACGACGCTATTAAACCGCGCCTATGTCCAACCACTTGTCCCGGCGTTGCTTTCCACTGGACCCTCTCTTATAATTGCGAACCTAAAGACGGAGACGCCTTTAGGAATAATCCTCGCAGCACTCAGTTCCGTGGCTTTCTTCGAAGCGACCTGGTGTCTCGCGATCGCCTCCCTCGAAGAGAAGCAACGTATCCGACGGCTGGCCAAAGCTACCTTTTCCCGGGCTCCCCTTCCATTCCGTATCCTTCTCCTCCACCCGATTACCAAGCCGCCAGAGTACCCCCGTGTGAAAAATAACCCATACACCAGGAAAGACTTCACATGAACACCCTGATTTATATCGCTTCAGCCAGCCGTTCCGGATCGACAATACTCGATAATTTGTTGAGCAATCATCCGGACGCGGCGAGCATCGGCGAGTTGCGCCAATTGTCGGGCCACCTTCGTCAAGGTAACGCGGGCCGATCATGGGATTGGCGCTGCACCTGCGGTTTGTCGCTGACCGATTGCCCAATTTGGAGCGCCACAGCGGACACCTTCGAACAGAACACGAAACTACCCCTGAGACAGGTCAACACCCTTACCGGGCGGACAGAGCGAGCCCGCCTGAACTTCGCCCTCGCCTGCGCAACACCAATCCTCCCACGAAAGAGTCGGCGACGACTAATGCCCTACGCATACAAGGCTCGAAAACTGGAAGCGGCTGGTGTCCACGCGTACCGAATTATCGACGCCTTTCGCGAACAGACAAATGCGAAAACCATTATCGATTCGTCGAAAACCCCAGAACACCTCTATGCACTTATCGCAGCACGCCCGGAAACCTACACTCTACGAGTCATTCACCTGATTAGGGACGGGCGAGCTGTGCTCTATTCGGCGATGAATCGAACGGCCCAGTATGGTGCCCCATTCAGTCTCGGGCGCGCGACGGCAGCTTGGTGTAACACCAACCTCCAGGTAGCAGGACTAAGAGATCTATTAGCCCCCAGCGACTGGATTACCGTTCGGTACGAGAATCTTTGTCAGCAACCGGAGAACACGATTAGGCAAATCTGTAAAGCATTTCAAATCCCTTTCGACTCGCGAATGCTCCGTTTGTCGCGTGCGGGAAAACACAATATTGGAGGTAGCCCGCATCGCTTCAACTGGAGCAGAGATACAAAAATCACGCTTGACAACCGTTGGCATACCGGCTTGAAGCTATCGCATCGACTTTCATATTACGCCATCGCTGGGGCAGTGCACGTGTGGTTGCGGCATCTGACACGTCTGGGTCCCCAGCCCCGGAAATTACCAAACTCACGATAGGCGGTTAATAGGATGTAATGCATTTCTAAATCAAACGGACCGTGTGTAAGACGTCCAGATGTCTATATCGCCAGCACCACTTACAGCCCTGCCCATTGGAGATCGAATGGCTTACGCTGTGTTCCTGATCACGTCATCAGTATGCTTTTTGAGATC
>PWNM01000187.1 GCA_003557825.1 Candidatus Hydrogenedentota bacterium
ACATAGTCATCGTTGCTGGGGTCACCGGTACCGATGATTCCTGCGCCGTCGATCACAAGGTCTTCGCGATAGCCCGACTCAAGAGCCCGGATATAGCCTTCGTAGGAGCCGGGAAGGTTAATTCCCAACTGGAACGGCACCGCCACAGGTTTGCGCAACCAGCCGGTATGCCATCCTTCGCCAAAGGAATGGGTCTCGCCTCGATTACGGATGTACGCCACGATGAGGCTGTCATCAGCGGATCGGAGGGTGCGCATTTGGTACCCCTCGGGCACGTCGAAGGGTCGCGCATCGGGCGTGATGGGACTGAAGGCATCGCCGGGCAACACGGTGTCGTAGGCGTCCGATTCGCCGAGTACATAATCGAATTCGACGCCCAGGTCCATGAAGTGATCCTCGTATTGGCCCATGATGGCGTACATGCGTTGTCCATCGTCGGTCAGGAAAAACTGATCGTCGTCGAGAGGGTGGTCCACATTAATGGCAATCGACGGTCGGGCCCGTTCGAGTTGGGCCAGGTCGATGTCCTCCAACACCTCGGCGAGTTCCCCGCATGCCACCACCTCGGCATGGCCGCCATCCCAAAACATGATGTGGTTGTTTCCGGAAAGGAAGGCGAACCAGACCAAGTCCCGGGCAAGAGCCCGTCGCCATGCGCCCGTTGGACTATCGGCGAGGATGTGGGATCCGCTCTCGCCGACGCCGGCGGGTCCTGCGAGCATGGCGTAGCGGGCCATGAGGCTGACCGCTGTGCCATAATCGAGGGCCTCGGTGGTCACCCGGTCCACGGGATAGAGGTGATACGAATAAAAGTCGATGTCGGTCTTCCTGGCGTGGGCCACGGGGTCAGCGGTCCACAGGCCGGTCCCGCTGTGGCTGATGCCGATGGGCGTTCGGGTGTCGTGTCGTCGAATCCACTCGATGTTGGTATTGGTCCAATCGTAGATGCCCACGGCCTGTTCGTTTTCGAGCTCGTACAGCACTATACTGGGGTTCTCACGAAGCCGGGGAATCAGCGCGTCCACATAATCCTCGCGAACCCGAATCAGATCGGGATCGGTGTACATCGAGTCATGGTCCTCGATTACATCGCCCTCGAGGAACCGGCGGCGGTAGTCGGGCAGGGCTGCAAGGTCCTCGTTGGTATAATGGGGGCGTCGGACCATGCGCTCCATGACGTCGGCATTTCGATAGGGAGCATAGGTGGCATAGAAACTTTCGTGGATCGTGGTGAGAATGTGAATGTCATATTCTCGCGCGATTTCCCAGTAGGCCTCCCAGTCCGCAAGCAGCGGGTCGTTCACCGCCCCGACAATATCCCACTCGTCCACGCCTTCGTCGGCATGATCGCGGCTCATGATCCGCAGCATGTTGACGCCATGTTGGGCGAGCACCTCGAACCAGGCCCGTTTTTCGTCGGGCGTCGAGTTGCGTATGCTGCCGATGCGTTCATCGGTGACTTCGCCATCGACTACCTTATGCACAAAGTTCCCATAGAACCCGCCCAGGGGCAGATAGGCTGTGCCGTCTTGCCAGGCGAAATAGCCGTTGGGCAGGATGTGTAGAAACTGTTTGGAACGCTCGGGACTCATCGCATCGGTCTCCTCACTGGGTTGCGCCAATAGGGCTCCGGTCAGCCCGATTACACATGCCATTGTCATCATAGGAATACTCCTCCATGCCTATCGGACAATTATTTCCATCGCGTCGCCGGCGCCCTCGGGCAGTCCAAAGGCCAGCGAACGGACTCCTTGTTTGCCCTTGCACGGGCAACCCGCTCCGCAATCCTCCGGTTCCGATTGGCGTTCGCCGTTGACTTGATCGGATGTGCTCATGAGAACGTCTCCCTCTCCTTGCCCTTTTGCGATGATCTGGGAAAAACTAGTTCGCTTCCAGGGTGTCGTTAAACTCCGCCAGAAACTCAAAAATGCGCCGGTCTTCCGCTTTGGCGTTCCATACATACAGTTGTTCATGGCAATCGTAGGTCCAAAAACAATATCCGGCAAACCCCTTCTCGAATAGACGGGGCGTGACCGTTTCAATCATTTCGGCTGCCGGTTCGAACTCGGGCCAGAACGGTTTGACCGCGCCGTACTCGCCCACGAAAATCAGTTTGCCGGCGGCGTCGCACAGCTCCTGCAACCGGTCAAACTCGATGCTGTCGAGGTGAAGCTCGAGGGCATCCACGGATTCGGGATACAGATGAATATCGACATAGGACAAATCCGACTGAGCCATGGCCACGGGTCGCAGGGGATAGCGGGGATCACCCCACGGCGTGGTGCGCGGCGCGCCGGGGCCTCCTGGTCGTCCTGAGGCACGATAGGTAAACACGCTTGTTGTCACCAGCGCTTCGGGATCCACCGCTTGAATGGCCTCGACCGAGGCGTTGGCCCACAGGATGGTGCAATGATCGAGCAACACCTGGAGTTCGTCTTCGTCAGCCACGTCGAAAGCCTTGCCGTCGGGCGCGTAGAAGATGCCCTCTGTATCGGCAATGGGCGATTCGTTGACCCGGAACTCCGATTCGTTCTCGAGTTCGTAGGCGAGCACAGTCGAGAGCAGTCCGGGATCGCGGTCCTTGATTGCCTGAACCAGATCCCCCCAGAATCGGCGCATGGCTTCGTAATAGGCAGCGCTCATATAGCGCATGTTGTTGGGCCCAGGGACAATGCCTTCGGTAATGCCGCTTTCCCAGCCGGACAACGCTTCGCCATAGGGTCCGACGGCCAGAACATATCGGCGCTCGAGGATCACATAAACCCCATGCCGTCGGGCCCGGCGCAAGTAGTCCTCAAGATTGTCAAGAAACGGTTCGGAAATGCCCGTTTCGTCGAAGACGCCCTCGAAGCCAAGAAAAGTCCGGACCACATTAAAGCCGTGCTCCGAAAGATCGGCAAACATTTCCTCAATGGCCAAGGGCTGATAAAACCCGGGAGTATGAACATAATGAATGCCATTGTTTCGGATTCGTACGTAGTGAAAGCCCCGAGGAATAAATGGCTCGCCCGATTCGGCAATGACGAATCGGCCGTCCTGTGTGGCAATGCGAGGCAATGGCTCCACGTCGTATTCGGCCTCTGGGGCCGGGGCGGCCATGGGAAACCCTACAATCAACACGGAAAAAATAGAAAGCATCATCGTCGTACCTCTCCGTTCATTGGATTCGTCCATTTCGATAAAAAACAGTTTACCGTAACAACAGGCATCGGAGCCAGTCTACATGCTCATCGGGTCGTCCAGAGGGGTATGTTACAATCACCGGATGAAAACGAAGGATACGCAACCAATGGGCCACAACAAGACGGACATCATGATCAAGCCCGTGGAGACGGACGACGAGCTGCGGCAGGCGGTCGAATTGATGATCGCAGAGCACGCCGCCGATGCGCCCGATGCAGCCCTGTGGCTTAGGACCTACGGTCAGCGGTATCCGGGATTCGCACGCGAACACACGCGCATCGCGGTGGTCAAGGGCGAAGTCGTGGCGGCATTACGGTTGACGACGGATACGCTGGTCCTTGGCGAAGCGCGCCTGCGAATGGGCGGTATCGGCTGGGTTACCACCATGCCACGGTACCGGCACAGGGGCTGCTGCCGCATGCTCATGGATGATGCCATGGCCTACATGCGCCGGCATCGATATCATCTGTCCATGTTGTTCGGCATTCCCGACCTATACGAGCGATTCGGATATGTGACCAGCCTGGCCGAGCATTGCGTCCTTGTCGAGACGACGGAGGCGCGGACTTTCGACCTCCCCTTCCGGGTACTGCCCGCGAAACCGGGAGCGATTCCTTTGTTTCAGGTACTACACCGGGGCAATAGCGCGGCAATTCCTTGTTCGATACTCCGAACGACGGCTCATTTCAAAAACCGTTGGGACCGTTGGCGCGACTGGTATGCGCTCTATGACGACGAGGGGCGAATCCACGCCTATTTTATCGCGGGGGTCGAAGGAAATGCGTTGCGCGTTGATGATGTGGCTGTCGCAGAAGACGGCTTCTGCGCCGCCGTGCTTGCTGCTTCGGGACAACTGGCCCATGAACGGGGACTGGGACGCATCCGGTTCCATGTGCCGCCCGACCATTGCCTCGCCCGCTATCTGCTACTTTTCCGAAGCACCCACGAGATGCACGTCGATCGCAACGGCGGTGGGATGCTCGCTCCCATCGATAAAGGCGAAACCCTTGAGAGTATGATCCCCGAATGGGAAAATCTGCTCATGGCCCACGCGGCTACCGAGCTTCATGCGGAGTGCACCTTGGTGGTCCAAAATGACTGCTATCGGATTCGGGTCCATCACGGGGCTATCGATGTAGCCGCGGCTTCCGGAAGCAGCAAGGTCAGCCTGACATCCGAAGATTTCGTCCATCTTGTCACCGGATACCGGCATCTTGAAGACATCCTGGCCGTGCGGCGTTCGATTATCGCCCCGGCCGCCCGCCAGCTCCTAACAGTGCTGTTTCCCAAACGCCATCCATACATGTGGCGGTTCGACCGGTTCTAGCCACCCTGCTGTGTCACATTCGGATGTAATAAAAATTCCCGCCGCAGGTATACTAAATAAGGCGCTATGGCATGACCATGTGGTCCCATGATACGAGACGTGGGAATGAGGCATCCAAGGCCAAGGCACTTGATCCCGAACCAAGGTCATGGTATAGTAAGAAACAGTAAGTCACTAGGAGCTTCCATTTGGGGAGTTCAAAAACAGAGGTCCGTGTCAACAATTTTGTGAGACAAGGAATTGAAGGAGGGAAACGCCATGTCACGATTGAGCAAACTGATTCCTGTGGTCGTCCTGAGTGGATTGGCTGTGGGAGCGCTTGTAGGCTGTCCGGATGTTATTCCGATAGGCTACAATCTAACCTATCACAACATTTCTGATGCAGACGCCGATATCACAGCGGGATACATTCGCCCGTCTGATGATAAGAGCTGGGGCGCAAATCAGATTCAAGAGCCTGTACTGCCGGGTGAAACCTACACGGTTACCGGCATCCAAGATGGTGTCTATGATCTGCGCGCCGAAATGAGCACGCCCGGTGGCGCGGCGGTTGCTGCTTCCGCTGTCCGGTTCAACGTGCCCATCAGCGAAGGTTCTTGGCGCTGGTTCTTGCAAGCCATAGCGCTGACGGAAGACGAATACGGCGTGGTTGATGATATCGCGGTTCAAGATGCCCTGAACCTCGTAGTTAATTAATTTCAACAAATCGAGTTTGGAGCAGGTTTACGCCATAAGGCAAACGGGTTGACACGGGTTTAGCCCCGCTTCGAACGATAAAACAGGTCTACGGCGCTCTTCTTCACACGAGGAAGAGCGCCGTTGCTTTGTGGGAAACTAGACTGATATCGGGTCGAGGATGGGGTATCCTCCCCCGCTCCAATTCCTTGTCCAACCCATCCAGAAGGATGTTGGACAGCAGCGGCGAGAAATAGTGGACCGCCATGCGATGAACACCAGTGTCGCCCGCCTAACAATTCCCGCTGTCGGGCGACCCACCAGAAGCAAAGCCAAACGATGATCTACCTCGTTTATCTACCCCAATTTACAGAAACTATCGCACGTGATTTGGGCCA
Organism: Candidatus Hydrogenedentota bacterium; assembly: GCA_003557825.1. Classification (GTDB taxonomy): domain Bacteria; phylum Hydrogenedentota; class Hydrogenedentia; order Hydrogenedentales; family SLHB01; genus PWNM01. The sequence continues at coordinate 5,584 of PWNM01000187.1, forward strand.
GGGCATGATCGGTAGGGGAGCCGAAACCCTTTAGCCGCCAAAGGATTGGCGGATCTTCTCCATGAAACGGTGGATAAGTGGATAGGACTGGTTCGAGCTGGCTTCTTGAAACTGTTCGATGAGTTCCCGCTGTTCTTTCGAGAGTTTGGTGGGTATTTCCACTTGAATCTCGACGATCTGGTCGCCCTTGTGGTATCCGTGAACATCGGGGATGCCCAGTCCGCGCAGGCGGAATTGGGTACCGGGTTGGGTACCCGCGGGGATTTTGAGATCCGCTTCGCCGGTGAGCGTGGGGACACGGATCTTGTCGCCCAGGATGGCCTGGGTGACACTGATAGGCACCTCGCAGTGGAGGTTGTTGCCTTCGCGTTCGAATATCTTGTGAGGCTCGACCTGTACGAGGATGTACAGGTCGCCGCGGGGACCGCCTTGTTCGCCGGGTTCGCCTTCGCCGCTCACGCGCAACCGTTGACCGGAATCGATGCCCGCCGGCAGATCCACTTTGATCTCACGCTCGACTTGTACGGATCCGCTGCCACTGCACCGTCCGCAGGGATCTGAGACGGTGGTACCGGCTCCACGGCACCGCGGACAGGTCTGGGCGATGCTGAAGAAACCCTGGGAACGGCGGACTTGGCCCATGCCCTGGCAGTCGGGACACGTCACGGGTTGGCTGCCCTTGGCCGCGCCGGTACCATTGCATTCGGGACAGTTCTCGCGCCGGTTGAACCGCACCTTTTTTTGGCAGCCCTGGGCGGCTTCTTTGAGGCCAATGGTGACGCGGTATTCGAGATCGGCGCCGGGCCGAGCGGCACGTCGTCGTCCGCGACCTCCGCCGCCGCGGCCAAAGAGTACATCGAAGAAATCGTCGAAGGGAGCCTCGAACCCGCCGGCGTCGCCGCCACCAAATCCGGAGAAGCCGGAGCCGAAGCCTCCTGTGCCGCCGCCGCCAAATCCCGCAGCTTGGCCGCTGCTGCCAAAGGCGTCGTATTGCGACCGTTTCTCGGGATTCTTGAGGGTGTCGTAAGCCTCGTTGATCTCTTTCAGTTTCTTCTCACCCTCTTTATCGCCGCCGGTTTTATCGGGATGATATTTGCGCGCAAGGTTGAGATAGGCCTTGCGAATATCGTCTTGCGACGCGTCTCGCGTTACGCCGAGGATTTCGTAATAGTCTCGTTGACCTGCCATGGGCATTTACCATCACCGTTTGGCCGCGGGGGCTGTTGCATCCCGCGGTGGAAGTTTCATTGCACTACTCTGTTACCAACTAAGCGGAACCGCCTGGCCCGCCGCATGGACGGGCCATGGCGGGCACAGGCATTCCAATCTATGTAAACGGCACGTATGCCGGTCTACGAATTGTCTTGCTTTTCCTCGTCCACTTCCGAGAAATCGGCGTCGACCACTTCTTCGGGGCCTTCCGTATCGGATTCCCCTTCGCCGCTGCCATTGCCGTCGGCCTGGGCCGCGCCTTCGCTGGCCTGGGCTTCCGCGGCGGCTTTGTACATCTCCTCGGCAAGTTTGTGCGAGGCTTCCTGAAGTTTCGTGCTGGCCTGCTCGATAGCGGCCACATCGGTTCCTTCGAGGGCGGTGCGCAACTCGGTCATGGCGGCCTCGATGGCTTCTTTATCCGCGGCGCTCACCGCATCCCCATGCTCGCGCAAGGTCTTCTCGGTGGTATAGAGCAAAGCATCGGCATTGTTCCGTACCTCGATGCTCTTGCGTTTTTCCTCGTCTTCCTTGGCATGGGTTTCGGCTTCGTTGACCATGTTCTTGACTTCGTCTTCCGACAACCCGCTGGACGACTCGATGCGGATCTTTTGCTCCTTGTTGGTAGCGAGATCTTTGGCCGATACATGGAGTATGCCGTCGGCATCGATGTCGAAGGCAACTTCGATTTGCGGAACGCCTCGGGGTGCCGGCGGAATGCCCATTAAGTCGAAGCGACCCAGGGTGCGGTTGTCGGCGGCCATCTCGCGTTCGCCTTGGAGGACATGGATGGTCACGGCGTTCTGGTTGTCCGACGCCGTCGAGAAGATCTGCCGCTTGGTGACCGGAATCGTCGTGTTGCGTTCGATAAGCTTGGTGCAGATGCCGCCCAGCGTCTCGATACCAAGGGACAAGGGCGTCACATCGAGAAGCAGCACATCCTTGACATCGCCCGCCATGACGCCGGCTTGAATCGCCGCGCCAATGGCGACCACCTCGTCGGGATTCACGCCGCGATGGGGTTCTTTGTCGAAGATGTTTTTGACGATCTCGCCTACGGCGGGCATACGGGTCATACCGCCGACCAAAATCACCTCGTCGACATCGCCGGGTTGGAGTCCCGCGTCTTCGAGGGCTCGGAAGCAGGGGTTTTTCGTCCGCTGCAACAATTCATCACACAGCTGTTCGAGTTTGGCCCGGCTCAGCGTGTAATTCATGTGTTTCGGGCCCGACGCATCGTCCGTGATAAAGGGCAGGTTGATGTCCGTCTGCTTGGTCGACGACAGCTCGCATTTGGCCTTTTCGGCGGCTTCCTTGAGCCGTTGCAACGCCATGGCGTCCTTGCGGAGGTCGATGCCCTGATCTTTCAAAAACTCATCGGCGATCCAGTCGATCACGCACTGGTCGAAATTGTCGCCGCCCAGATGGGTGTCACCGTTGGTGCTTAGCACTTCGAAGTTGCCATCACTAATGGCCAGAATCGAGATATCAAAAGTTCCACCGCCCAAATCGTAGACGGCGACCTTTTCATCTTTTTTGCTTTCGAGACCATAGGCCAGGGCAGCAGCCGTCGGCTCGTTGATGATCCGCAGCACTTCAAGCCCGGCAATACGGCCGGCATCCTTGGTGGCCTGACGCTGGGAGTCGTTGAAGTAAGCCGGCACGGTAATTACGGCTTGACCGACGGACTCGCCCAGATAACTCTCGGCCGTTTCCTTCATCTTCCGCAGCACCATGGCCGAGATCTCGGGAGGCCGGAACGTCTTTCCCTGTACATCGATCTGGCAATCGCCGCTCGAAGTGGAGGAAATCTTAAAGGGGACGATTTGCTCCTCTTCGGTGACTTCCTCGTGACGCCGGCCCATGAATCGTTTGATTGAGAAGATGGTGTTTTCGGGATTGGTGATCGCCTGCCGTTTGGCCACCGCACCCACCAGCCGGTCTCCATCTTTCGTAAACGCCACAACCGACGGCGTAGTCCGATTGCCCTCGGCATTCGAGATGACTTCCGGCTCGCCGCCCTCCATCACCGCGACGCACGAATTGGTCGTTCCCAGGTCAATGCCGATTACTTTACCCATAGTCGATTATCCTCCATACGCCCATCCGTTGCCTACCCGGAACCGATCACGGGTTCGCATCGGGAGCTTCCGAAACGGATTCATCCTGTTGATTACCGTTTTTCGTTTCTTCGCCGACCGACCGTTCGGGACCGCCGACACTCACCACAACCTTCGAAGGCCGCAACACCTGACCGCCCAGAAGGTATCCTTTTTGAAATTCTGCGATCACCGTATGCTCGGGCGCATTCGGATCGTCCCGCTGCATTACCGCCTCGTGCACATTCGGGTCAAAGGGCGCGCCCAATGCCTCGATAGGCTTGATACCGTGCCGGCTCAGCACTTCGATAAACTGCTTCGCCACCATCGAGACGCCCTCTGCAAGGCCTTCGGCCGAATCCACCGAGTGCTGTAGCGCCAGCTCGAGATGGTCCAATACGGGCAACAGGTCGCGCACCACGCCCTCGGCGGCGGATTTGCGAATCCGCTCAATCTCGCGGGCCGTCCGTTTGCGGTAATTGTCCAGCTCGGCCCGAAAACGCAACGCCTGGTCTTTCATGGCGTCCCGTTCGGCGATGGCGGCTTTGAGCGCTGCCTCCAGTTCAACTCGATTGGGCTCAGTTTCATCGCCCCCTTCATTGGCTTCAGAGGCATTTTCGACTGGTTCCGCTTCGACCACTACTTCGTCGCCGGGATCCGCCTGTTCCTCCGGCGAAGCAGCCGACTTCGGATTCTCGTTTACTTCCTGTTCATTGGGGGGTTCGTTGTCTATGCTCATGGTCGCACTACTACCTTCATTTCTTTAGGTATGGATTGCATTGTCATCTCATCCCGCCAGTCGAGTCAAAATCCGACCCAACATGTCGGCGGTATATTCCACCACAGCCGTCAGCCGCGGATAGGGCATCCGACGGGGCCCAAGGACGCCGAGCATACCGACAGCCTTGCCTTTCACGCAATAGGGCGCCGCAATGACGCTGATCTCGTCAAAGCCTTGCCTTGCCGCTTCTGACCCGATCAAAACCGACGTCCATGGCGGCGCGTTGCGCATGCCTTTGCGGAGCATTTCGATAATCTGCTCGCGTTCCTCGAGGAGCAAAAATACCTCGCGGGCCCGTTCGATATCATGAAACTCGGGCTGCTCGAACAGCTGATTCGCCCCATCCAGGAACAATTGTCCCGGACGTGTCAGCGGCAACGTCTCGACCATATGCAACGCTTGCTCGGCCAGCCGCCGCTGTTCATCTTGAATCATCCGGGCTTTGGTTTCAACTGTATGCTTGATATGTTCAACCTGCACGCCGCGCAGGATATCGTTCAAATACTGCCGGGTCCGACTCAGATCATCCGAACTAATCGGTTGCTCAAGGTTGACCGTCATCGTCCGGATTCGACCATAACTGTCTGCCAGCAGCAATGCCATCCGATGGTTCGAAATGGGCATCAGCTCGATGGTCTGGACGATGGCCTCGCGCTCTTGGGGAGCTTCCACAATACCGGTCTGATGCGTGACCAACGCCAGCAAATGGCTCGTCTGCCGGAGCAATTCGTCGGCATCGTTTAGCCCGCGCGTCAGTTCCTGTTCGATACGGGCTCGCTCCGCCAAGGTCAACTGCTGCACTCGCATTAGATAATCAACATAATGGCGGTAACCCCGATTCGTCGGGACCCGCCCTGAGCTCGAGTGCAACTGCTGCAGAAACCCGGAATCTTCCAAGTCCGCCATCACGTTTCGCACGGTGGCCGGGCTAAAGTCCAGCCCAAACCGTTTCACTAGGGCCCGCGACCCCGCCGGCTCGGCCGTGGTGATGTACATGTGAACGACGGCCTGCAGAACCAGTTGTTCCCGTTCGCTGAGATTCACATCTGAGGTCATAGTCGTTCCTATTTTAGCACTCAATACGCGAGAGTGCTAACAAGCAACCGGAGTGTAGCACATGTCATCGAGAGAGTCAAGGAGCTTACCCCGATTTTGCCATGAAAAGCCTCGGAAGTAACACGCATTGGCCAAACTGCCTCATACCGCCTATAATGAAGGTATGGCCATACAGGCGATACAACGGTTCCTATGCATACTGGTGATAGGACTGAGCGTGGCGATAACGGCGTCGGCAGAAGAGCGGCTAGTCCTGTGGGATCCGCCTTTTGCGGTAAAATTCGTCGAGGGCGAGGAAGAACTGGCCCAGCGAGCGATTGAGGCGCTGCAAGGAGGGCTCGCAGAGCTAGAGAGCCGGCTACAAGCCGGAGACGAGCCTATCCGGGTAGCCCTGTGCGATACCCTATTCGATTTTCGCCGTTTTGCCGGACCCCTTGCCGTATCGGAAGTCGGCGGCATCGCCCGGCCGGCCGAGGGGCTAATCGCCGTCAAGGCCCCCCATTTGCTGCGGCGACCGGGCGAGTTCGACGCTATCTTACGCCATGAGTTGGTCCATGTGTTGCTGGAACGCAACACGGACACGACCCGATTGCCCAAATGGCTCAATGAGGGCCTTGCCATGACCCTGGCCCGCGAGCATCGGTGGAACAGCATGTGGATCGTGGCACAGATGTATGCCCGGGGTCAGATCATCCCCTATCGCGATCTCGAGTTCGCCCTGGCGGCGCCGGGCAGCGAGACGGGATTCGGCTCGGCCTACGCCCAAAGCCTCTCGATGACCCGTCATTTGCTCGGGCTCGTGGGCGAGGATGTGGTTTGGCAGGTGGTAGAGGATCTCAACGAGATGAGCTTCGGCGACGCCTTGCGGAAACGGGCCGGGTTTGGTCCGGTCGAGTTTTTCGAGTCATGGAAGCGGTCTTTATGGAAAGTTGCCTTTGTTTTGTCCCTTGTGTCAGGATTTGGAGTCTTCCAGTTCATGGCCATCCTGGCCGTGCTCGGTTATGTACGCAAGCAGCGCCAGGGGGCGGCCATTATGCGGCGGTGGGACGCGGAAGTGGACGACAGGGATGGGGACGATGAACCCGAGGCCTACGAAGAAGGGGACGAGGACGATGAATACGCCTGGTTCGACGGCGAGGAAGAGGAGTGGTTCTGATGAATAGCGAATCAACCGAGCGGGTTGCCTTGGTGGGCGCCAGCGGCATCGGTAAGTTCCATGCCAATTGGTGGCGACTGGAGGGAGCGGAGGTCTGCGCCTTCATGGGCTCCACATCGGAATCGGTCCTGGAAACCCAGGCCATGTTGCGCGACAAGATGGGCATTGATGTGCCGGGGTATACGGACCTGGCGGCCATGATCGAAACCGAGCAGCCGACCATTGTCGATGTCTGTTCCCCCCCCGCGCTTCACTATGAACACGTCCGCTTGGCTCTGGAACGAGGATGCCACGTCCTGTGCGAAAAGCCGTTCATCTACGAGGCAAACATGGCTGGCGCCGCCATGCTGGCGCAGGCGGCCGAGCTTCGGGATCGTGCCGGTGAACTCGGATTGCGCCTCGGTATCTGCGCGCAATACGCAGCCGGGGCTCCCGTGTTAGCCGAGGAAGTGTTGGGCGACGATCCATTAAAGGAATATGTAGGCCACATTGAGTCCCCTGCCAAGGGGCGTGCGCCCGAGCCGGGACGCATCTGGATCGATCTGGCCCCCCATCCGCTTAGCGTGCTTCAGGTGCTGGTTCCCGGTATCGACATTGCATGGGACCGCGCCGGGGTGGTCTTCGAAGGCTATGAGGCTTCGACCCGGTTTCAGGCCCGGACGCCCGATGGACGCTCGATCGCCTGTGAGATCATTACGCGAAATACGACGGAACCGCCGGCCAATGTGCGCCACTTTGCGCTCAACGGCCATGCCCTTTCGGTCGAAGGCGAACGCGATGCCGACGGGACCTATAATGCCCGCATCGAAAGCGCCTCGGGAAGCAGAACCGAGCCGGACTTTATGCGGCTGCTCATCCGGGAGTTTCTGGCGGGCCGGGGGGTATTCACCGCCGATATGGCCATCACAAACCTGGACTGGGTGCTTCATGTTCTCCAGCTCGCTGAGACCCTCCGATGAAACTACGTCGCAATCAATGCAGATGAACCAAT
>PWNM01000354.1 GCA_003557825.1 Candidatus Hydrogenedentota bacterium
GGCGTCCGCACATAGGCATGGCCTTTCAACGCCATTCGGTGTTCCTCCTTGTTGGTTAGTCGAGATGCCGTCCGCTGTCAAGGCCGACCGCGGGATCATCCAAGCCAAATTGGAAGTAGGCCCCAGCGGCGGGTTGGCTCCGTCGTATGACGGCCAGCGGATTCGTGACCGAACGCAAAGGCGGCATCAAGGTGAGTGCCGTTTCCAGTCGGACGCCGCGGATTCGATGCCGTACGGTTCGCACCCGGCCCACCTGCTCCCCATCGAAACGATCGCCCCATTGGCCGGCCAATTGCGGAAACGTGTCCGCCACACCCGAGCCGCGCAGGGCCACCAGGTCGCCCACCTCTACTGCCAGGTATCCATGGGGCGCGTCGATGCGGTCGGCCACATCCGCATAGGCGAGATCATCGAGCAGACCTTCCGCGAACTGCTGTCGGTCTGCAGCCCGGGGCAGGGCAAACACCTCGATGCGGTCCTCCGCCGGGCCATAGGCGGCCACGCTCGTAGGTCGCGTCGCGGTCACACCTACCGCGTCCAATAACGGATGACCCGCCACGGTCAGCGTGTTCACCACCCCTCGCGTGGTTCGTTCCGGGCGTACCACCAGACCCCGCGCCTCGGGCATGATCACGCGGTCCGGTTGCTCCGCGGGGCGAAACCGCACCTGTCCCATCGGGTCAACGGACCACGCCCAACCGCTTGCCCCGTAGGCCAGCAGGGTCATCGCGCCGTAGACGCTCCCCGCCGCTTCGAACCGGCCAATTCGAGGGCCGGAGGCGATGGAACCGCAGTGCAGCGGTCCCGACGCGCGCTCGATGAGGTCGGCCGCAATGTCTCCGACGAACCAGTTGTCGTAGCGGGCCGTCACCGTGTTATCGAAAGCAAACGCCGCTTGTTCTGCCACCACCTCCACTACGCCCGAAGCCAAGACGAGCTTGTGCGTCACTGTCCCCGAAACCGTCAGCCGGTTATCGAGCCAAACCTGCACCGTCCAGCCCAGCTTCGCTGCTATGGGCAATTCGACTATGATTCGATCTGCCCGGTCAGGCGGCGTCCGTATGATCTCGAGGGCATCCACTTCGGTCCAGGCGCCCCGCCGCAGTCCTTGGGCATCGTGGAGCTCGACCCGATAGATGGGCGCTTCACCACCACCGTGCATGGAAGATCACCTCCGCCGTTCCCGAACCGCCCGCTTCGGCCGTGAAGACCATCTCCCGCACACCGGAACCCACCCGCGGCGGCAGCCCTTCGCAATCGGGCGTAATGTTGTTCCCGTCGAGGGTCACCTGGCCGGTATGATCGTCGAGCTCAAGGGTCTGTCCCGCCTCAACCACACCGTCATAAACCAGCGTTCGCGCTCCGATGCTGAATCCCGGTCGGGTGGTAGCCTCGGTAGGCGTATAGGCAAGGGCCACAGGAGCCGGAGCCGTACCGTCGTTTTCGATGGCAAGGCTTGCGTGGCTATCGGCGATGTCCCAGCTATACGTCGTGGGCTCGACGGCTTCCTCAGTCAGCTCGCGGGACTCGACGACCAGGTCGAATGCCCCCGTTTGGCCATCGAGTCCAACTTCCCGTTCAAACCGTTCGGGACGAACCCACAACCGCCGCCCCGGCCGGATTTCCAAAGCACGCCATCCTGCCCATTCCCCCGCCGCCGCGGCCCCCTCGTCCAGCATCGCTTCAACTGCGTCCCGATGGACAACATCGGTCAGGACGCCCTGCAGCCGAACACGCCGTCTCATCCGGCCGCCTTCGAGCGTGCGCATATCTCGCACGCGGAGGTTTGTTTCATCGAAGACCACCTCGTCCAACTGAATCGTCATGACGCTCTCCTACCAGGTCCGCGTAGAAGTGACCTGGAGCATGGTCCGAGGCCGAGGCTGCCGCAGGTAGGGGCCCAAGGCTTCAAGCGCCCGATTCTCCAAGGTCTCCGCGCCCCGTTCGAGCGACTCAAGCCGCCGGCTTTCTTCGATGCGCGCGCCCCCGACGGATAGCCGTCGTTGGCGTAGGGTTTCCGCCGCGGCCATGCTCCGAAATAGCATCGCTCCTGCCAGCAACGCCTCGCCCCGGGCAATGCTCTCCGGCGGATCTCCGAGCTCCACCTCCGGCGCGAGCCAGTCCAAGATGACCGCATGGGCTTCGGCAAGGGCGGCGTCGATCTGTTCGGCCGAAACCGTGTCCGCCAGATGCAACTGGGCCCGCACCGCCGCCTCTTCGGCAAAGTAGTTCATACTCCCTCCTCACTGGAGCGGCTACAGTTCTGTCGCCGGCAGGGCCGACAGGGACATTCAGTTCCTGTCGGCCCCTCGCCGGATTGCTCCGCGTTACAATGTGCCGATGACCACCCGCGCCTTTTCGTAGGCGATGGCGAAATCGGTGACCACCGTCATATAGGTCCGGTCCCACTGCTGATGGATGAGCTTGTCGCTCTCGACCAACAGGTCCTGTTCCGTCAGTTTGTGGACGGCATAACCCGCATCGAGCATGGTCATGGTGTTGGACGGTTGGTCCGCCATGGGAATGAGCCGTACGCCCAACGGCGTGGGCAGGTTGCCCGTCTTGGCGAAGTCGAAGAGCATCCCTTCCTTGAACTCCTCCAGGTCGAGGATGTCCTTGCACATGGCCGCGTCCGCCAGCAGATGGGTGGGCGTGAAGTAATGGTCGAGGGTCAGGGTCATGAACCCGTTCACCAGGTCGGAATAGCGCAACTCGGGTCCGCCGAAGGACACCACCTCCGCCGCCGTTTCGGGACCCGACGCATCGCCGTGGACCAGTACATGGCACAGCCGCGAATCCAGGTCGCGTCCAAGCCGTTCGCCCATGCGCTGCAAGTGCACCCGCAGCATATCCACCGACATGCGCCGTACCACTTCGTAGGACGCCAATACGCCCCGGCCCCGCTTTTCGAGGCGCACCACCCGGTTGCCGTAGGTGATGGCCGACTCGGGAATGGCCGCCCCCTCGGCCACGTGACGCAGTTCCTCCTCGTCGGCGGATTCCTTCACATAGGGTACGTCGTAGGCGGCTCCCGGCACGGTCTCGTCCCGGATGATCAGCTCGGGATACCGCGGCTTGGTCCGCATCCCTGTCAATACGGCGTCCCGCACGATGTCGGGAAACAACCATTTCGCGTTCGGGTTGGACTGGAAGAACCGTTCCACCGTGACGCGGTCCAGGTTGATGCCGAATTCCTGGGCGCAGTCGCTTTCGCCGTATTCGCCGCCGAGGCTGATCGCCCATCGCCGCCGCTCTTGCCAGTAGCCCCAGTCACGTTGCA
>PWNM01000477.1 GCA_003557825.1 Candidatus Hydrogenedentota bacterium
GGGACCCCGAGACCTATCCGGCGGCGGCTGGATTTTGCTGTGGGGCGGTCTACTGGCTGTGTGGATTGCTCTTGACAGGCGTCACCCAACAAGGCTTCGCCTCGTAGCAGGTCTATCGATACCGCTAATGACTTGGGCTGCGTGGCCTTTGTTGAATTCCGGACATGGCGCTTATTTTCGCATTGGGTCTGTTACTATCGCCGGCAGCCTTGCGCTTCTTGCGGGTCTTTGGTGGCTGTGTCGCATTGCAGCGAAACTTGTCATCGAAGTGGAGGAGAAGCATGAGAGGGTTGCTGCGGCGCTGGTGATCTTGCTCGGCGCAACGGTACTCTATGGGGTTATTGCTTTGCCGGCGCCTCGGATGCATCACGCTTTTCTGCTCGGCTTGGCGGCTGCAGCGGGAAAACGACATGAAACATCCCATTCCATGCCGCAAAACGCTTGGTATCTGACCCTTCCCATAGCATTGCTTCTGGCGTGGAATGTGGCTCATGTATATCCCGAAAACCGCCGAGATCCGCGTAACTACGACGTTGCCGCTGCTCGTGATTACGATGCGGGCCGGCATGAGCTCCTTGATGCTCGGATGCGGCATTTTCAACAGCGGAGTCCGGCTGAGCGTCGAACCTATTACTGGAGAGCGCGGAAAGCGTTGACCCGAGGGGAGCTTCGCCGTGCTTCATTGGCTTTGCATGCCGCCATCGCCCCGCCATTCAAGGAGGAAACCCTCATCCTGCCACCACCCGAACAAACCGCCATTGAACCGCTGAGAAACCAGCTACGCGATGCGCTGTCCGCTTTGGACCGTCCGCCCGGTCATATTGCCTTCGAAGCCGTTTTAGCCCAGGATAGCAACCTGGAAGGCGCGCTCGATTTGATGCGGCTGCACCTTTCTCCTTTACGGCCTCAGATTCCCGCCATGTCGCCGAGGGTATTCGCAGAAGCGGTCGCCTTTCTGCTGCGGGCCCCCGAAGCCGAAGAGCCCTTGCGGGCGTGGGATCCCGAGGATTTGGTCGCAGTGTTAAACCGTTGCGGGGCCATTGTTGAGCCTGCGCCTACGGCCTTTTCAGCAGCAGCGTTGCCTTTGGTGCTTGTGGCCGATGCGGATCTAAAGACGCTATCCGTTCGTGTCTTCAGTGGAGCTCAACGGCATGAATCGTCCATTCCCCTTGAGCCGGCATTGATAACTCCGCCGCGGGCATCGGTGGAATGGGAGCCTGACCTGGGCATGACTATCGAGGGCTGGGCCTTTCGTTTACGTACGACAGACGACCTCATCATGACCTTCGAGCACCGGCTTGACGGGTCGCAGCATCTTGTTCCCAACCTTGAAGCAGCGCCGGCCACGCTTGAGGCCGCTTCGGCGATTTTTGTGTGGCTTCCGACGGGGGATTCATGACAATCAAGCAACCCGAGTTTCTACCCATGAGCCGCGATGAGATGGATGCTCTGGGCTGGGACCAGATTGATGTGCTGCTCGTCTCGGGCGACGCCTATGTGGATCATCCGGCTTTTGGCATGGCGCTGCTCGGGCGCTGGCTGGTATCCCATGGCTACCGCGTGGGGATTGTGGCCCAACCCCGGTGGGACACGACTATAGATATTGAGTCACTTGGCCGTCCCCGTCTTTTTGCGGGTATAACAGCGGGAGCCCTTGACTCGATGCTGGCCCACTATACGGCCTTTCGCAAACTCCGTCACGACGACGCCTATACGCCGGGCGGACGACATGGGGCCAGACCGAATCGGGCTTCAATTGTTTACACGAGCCTGGTGCGTCAGACCTTTTCGGGACTGCCCGTTGTGTTGGGAGGCATCGAGGCGTCTTTGCGCCGAGCTTCGCATTACGACTTCTGGACGGACAAGATTCGCCGCTCGTTGTTGCTTGATAGCAAAGCCGACCTGATTGTCTACGGTATGGCCGAACGGAGTCTGCTCGAGGTAGCCAAACGAGTTGATGAAGGCACATCCTTGCGTGGCATTGCTGGGACGGTATACGCGTGCAGACCTCCCGAGATTCCAGCCGGGGCCGCCACGCTACCATCCCACGAGGAGATTTTGGCGGAGCCGAAACGGTTGATGGACGCCACCTTGGACCTCGAAGCGCAGATGCATCAGCGGGATGGCATATTTGTCCAGCAAGCAGGCGATCGGGCCGTGGTGATGATGCCGCCGCCCGAACCCCTTGAATCCGCCGAACTGGACAGCCTCTACGATTTGCCCTTTACACGCCAAGCCCATCCGGCCTACGATGAGCCCATTCCCGCCGCGACCATGATTCAGTTCAGCATCACTGCTCATCGCGGATGCGCCGGGGGCTGTTCGTTCTGCTCGCTGGCCTTGCATCAGGGGCGGCGCATTCAGTCGCGCAGTCCTGAGTCACTTGTCCGAGAAGCAAAACGACTGACCCATCATCCCGATTGGGACGGGGCCATTACCGACGTGGGCGGACCATCGGCGAACATGTGGGGCGCACGATGTACGGCTCCGAGCGGGTCGGTTTGCCGGCGGACGAGTTGTCTTGTGCCCGAGCGTTGCCCCCATTTTAAAGCTGAGCAGGCCGAATTGACTCGCTTACTCCGACGTATTGCGTCATTGCCGGGCGTGGATCACCTCCGTGTGGCCAGCGGCATACGCCACGACTTGGCCATGATTGAACCGGCCTATGCAACGGCGCTCATCACGAACTATACGGGTGGTCAACTGAAGCTCGCGCCCGAACATGCCTCGCCCTGCATCTTGCGGCTCATGCGCAAACCGGACTTCCGGCTCTTTGAAAAGTTTCTGACCCTTTTTACCCGGGAATCCCGGGGCAAAGGCAAATCGCAGTACATTGTGCCCTATTTGATGAGCGCCTTCCCCGGGTGTACGGATGACGACATGCGGGCCTTGCGTCGGTGGTTTCGCGAGCGGGGCTGGCAACCTCAGCAGGTGCAGTGTTTTATCCCAACTCCGGGGACGGTGGCCACGGCCATGTTCTATGGCGGCATTGATCCCGATGGAAACCCAATCCCCGTAGCTCGAACCGACGCCGAGCGGATTCGGCAACATCACATCCTGTTGGGCAAGGCCCAGTCTGCTCCACCGCCGCGTAAGGGACCGCCTAAGCCGAAGGGGCCACGGAAGCCATCAGGTCGTAATCGAGGGCGCGGGTCACGCGGGCAGTGACAAATTGGCCGGCACGCAGGCTGTCCGAACGGGCCCCTTCGATGAACACATTACCATCGATCTCGAGGGCCTCGTAGGGGCTTCGCCCGACCCAAAGGCCCTGTTCGGCATCGAATCGTTCGACAAGAATGGGCAGATCACGATCTATACGGCTTTCGAGACGCTCCCGCGTGATGAGTGCCTGCGTTTCCATGACGGCCTTCCAACGCTTTTCCTTGACGGCTTTGCCTACCTGTCGTTCGGCGGAAGCGGCGGGGGGGTCTTCTTCCTTCGAGTATTGAAACGCGCCGAGCCAGTCGAACCGCAGCGACTGCATCCCATCGAGCATGCGCCGGTGAGCGGCGGGACTCTCCCCAGGAAAACCGACAATCATGGTAGTCCGGAGAGCGATATCGGGCACGGCGTCGCGCAGACGCCGTACCATCTGGGCCGTATCCACCTCGCGGGCGGGGCGTTTCATGCGGCGCAGCACTTCCGGGTCAAGGTGCTGCAAAGGCACATCCAGATAAGGCACGATCTTGGATTCGTTGGCCAACACGTCAAGCAAGGCATCGGTCACGCCCATCGGGTAGCAATACATACATCGGAGCCAGTAATCGCCAGTAAGTTGGGCCAGTTCCCTTAATAGCCGGGGCAGCCGCCAGTCCCGGCCGCGGTCTTTGCCGTAGTCGGCCAGATCCTGGGCAACCAACACCAGTTCCCGGGCGCCCTGGTCAATCAACGATTGAGCTTCTTGCAGCAACACATCGGGCGGCACGGACCGGTGCTTCCCCTTCATGATGGGAATCGAGCAGAAGGTGCAACCATGATTGCATCCGTCCGAAATTTTGAGAAAGGCATAGGGCATGTCGTCGCTTCGTTTGCGGCGCATGAAACCCTCGATTTCGACAGCCGGTTGGGCGCTCACGGCGACCTGCTTCCCGTTGCTGCTCAAGATGAGATCGACCAACTGGGCGTATTGTCCGACCCCTACAATACCGCTTAATTCGGGAAGCTCCGAGGCGAGGTCTTGCGCATAGCGTTGGGCCAGGCATCCGGCGGCGAAGATCCGGGTCGGTCGTCCTGTTGCCTTCTGCGATTCGGCAAGCCACGCCAGAGTCTCGACGGATTGTGCTTTGGCGTCGCCGATAAAGCCGCATGTGGTCACCACCACCGCATCCATGGTGGGATCGAGGTGCTCCAGATCGGAAAAGGTGACATCACAACCGCGGTCTTCAAGAAGCCCGGCGAGATACTCGTTGTCGACGGTGTTTTTATCGCAGCCTAAGGTAATGAGGCCAATGCGCATAAGAGAACCTTTCATATCATCGGATTATGTGGAATCGACGTACTGGATGCATCGGTAGGGGTGAAACACTACAGGCGGGGTTGTTGAATCCCCATCTCTTTAAGGATCTTGTCCCGTTGTTCGGCGGATCGATTTTTACCATCTGCAGCGGCGACTCGTACATCCTCGTCGTCATATCCACGGCGGGCTTTCTTAAGACCGACCGTTTCGAGCAGGGCCCGGTACCGCTCTTGCATCATCCGGGGTACGTTTTTGGTGCGATGGGCTATCTTGCGGGCAGGATTACCCGCCCAAACCTCGTAAGGTCCGACATCGCGCGTAACCACCGTACCAGGGGCAAGAACAGCCCCATCGCCAATGGCGACGCCCGGACCAATATAGCACCGGCTTGCAATCATACAGCTATCGCCAATGACGACGGGCAGGATTACAGGCGGCGTTTCGCACCAGACATCCTCGGAGCCCATGACATTCGTTCCGGTATCCGTAACCATGGTGAACTCTGCTATGCCGGTAAAACGCCCAATTTGGACATAATGGGAAGCCACAATGCGACAATAATAGCTACAACCCGAATAGGTACCAAAGATGATGCGACCGCCCGGCTTGGCTTGCAGCGTCACATTGTCGCGGAACCGGCAGTTGTCGCCCAGCTCGACATGGCCTTGCACATCCAGATACTTTCCTGGAAATCGACAGTGCTTTCCAAGCCGGGTGAACTTGCGCGCGTGCTTCACGGTCCGTGCGCCACGGACGATGTTAAATAGGAGTTTCGCCATCGTAGTCGTTATCCGAATAGTAGCATAGGCTTGGGCTAGGGTACATGGCGTGAAGGGGTCCCTGCTTCATCAGATAGCCGTACAAGACTCTGATCAAAAGGGGTTACGATGCTTGTAGCAATGTCGGTAAACTGGGCTGCGATGGTCTCCGCCCGTTCCTGAGACTCGCAGATTCCAAACAATGTGGGGCCGCTGCCGCTCATGGCCGCCGCCCGGCACCCCGCCTCGATGAGTTGCTGTTTACGCTCGGCCAGCTCGGGATGGAGCGCGAAAGCCGCCGATTCGAGCCGGTTAAACACGCCTGCGGCGAGGTAGCCATTCTTGATGGCCCGAATGGCGCTGCCAAACGCATAGGTACGGCCTGCATAGGGCGCTTCGTCATTGCGGACGAGATGAGGGCTGGTGAAAATGGTCTCGGTGCTAATGGCCAAGGGCGGATGGAGCAGCACGAACCAGGTGTCCATCAACTTGGGGAGGGGAAAAAGTTCCTCTCCGCGCCGGGTCGCGGCCACCGTTCCTCCTACGAGGCAGTAGGGCACATCCGAGCCCAGTTCGAGTCCCAATGCGCGCAGCTTAGCCCTGGATAAACCCAGCTCCCATAGCTTGTTCAATGCCACCAGCGTAGCGGCGGCATTTCCTGAACCGCCCGCCAAGCCTGCTGCCACCGGAATGCGTTTTTTGATTTTTACTTTCACGCCTGCACCACATCCGGTTTGTTCCTGCAACAACCGAGCGGCTCTATGAATCAGGTTCCGCTCGTCAAGGGGGACATCGCTGTTGTCGCAGTACAGGTGAATGCCTTCATCATGTGGGGTGAAGACCAAGTCATCATGAAGGGATACGGTCTGGAAAACCGTCTCGATATTATGATACCCGTCTTCACGTTGGTTGAGTACATCGAGGTATAAATTGATCTTTGCGTATGATCGATAGTGTATTGAAGCCAACAGGGCCTCCTTCCCTAATTTCGTAAACTTTGCAGCGGCGCGGGGATACGTCCGCCGAATTCAACAAACCGCTCCGAAAACCCCCTATTGTGCACGTCAATCACGCATCCTTCGCCGAAGAGTCCGCCGAAAACGGCGCAATCGCCCACCTGCTTGCCGGGGGCCGGAATGAGCCGGACGGCAGTGGTTTTCTGGTTGATTACGCCGATGGCCATTTCATCGGCAATGATAGCAGCGATGGTCTCGGCGTCCGTGTCGCCCGGCAACACCACCATGTCGAGGCCCACCGAGCACACGCTGGTCATGGCCTCGAGTTTTTCCAGACGCAAGCTACCTGCTCCAACAGCATCGGACAAGGCCTTGTCTTCCGACACAGGGATAAAGGCTCCCGACAATCCGCCCACGCTGGATGAAGCGAAGAGGCCGCCCTTTTTCACAGCATCGTTAAGTAAGGCTATTGCAGCCGTGCTTCCCGGAGCGCCAATGCGGGCAATGCCCATCACTTCGAGGATCTCGCCTACGCTGTCGCCGACACGTGGCGTAGGCGCCAAGGAAAGATCGACCACGCCGAAGTCGATGGCCAACCGTTTGGCGACTTCCCGTCCCATGAGTTCGCCGACCCTAGTAACGCGGAAACTGGTGCGCTTGATCTCCTCGGCGATGCGTTCAAGGTCGACCTCGCTATTTTCCGCAATGAGCCGTTCGAGGGCGCGCTTGATGACCCCCGGTCCGCTGACGCCAATATTTACGACAGCTCCCGGTTCGCCGGGTCCCAGAAAGGCTCCGGCCATAAAGGGGTTGTCCTCCGGTATGTTGGCAAACACGCAAAGCTTCGCGGCGGCGAAACCGGACACCTCGCGACTGCGCTCAGCGGTCTCTTTGATTTGCCGACCCATGAGGGTCACTGCATCCATATTGATGCCCGCTTTCGTGCTTGCAACGTTTACCGAACCACAGACCCGTCTCGTGGTGGACAATACTTCGGGCAACGAGTCGATAAGCAAGCGGTCGCCGTGGCTGAATCCCTTTTGCACCAGGGCGGTGTAACCTCCGATAAAATCCACATCGACTTCGGCGGCGACGGCATCCAGAGCTTTTGCCAATTGCATGCAGACTCCGGCATCGTGGCCCTCGAGGAGGACGCTTGCCTTCGAGATGGCGAGCCGTTTGTTTACGATGGGGATGCCGTATTTGTCGGCCACTTCGTTGCAGATGCTCACAAGCTGCTTCGCCGTATTGCGAATGTGGCGTTGCACGAGAGCGACCATATGGTTGGGATCCCGGTCGGCGCAACCCATTAGGTTGATACCCAGAGTTACGGCGCGGACATCGAGGTTTTCGCCCCGTATCATTTCAATGGTCTGTAAAATATCTTCGTTTGGAATCATGCCCGCCGCTCCATTGGAGTCATAGTCGCTTTGAGAAGTCGTACCGATCGCTACTGGGATATGCTGCGTGGTTTGCTGTATATGGAAAGCGAATTGGTTGCCGTAAAGATGTCCTGGTGTTGAATGGCAACCTCGACGCCCGCATCACTCCCGGCGCGTTCGAGGTCATGCCGGATCGTGGATAGTTCGATTCCGACCGGCACTGTAACGCCGAAGATGACAATAAACTGCCCCTCCTGAACCTCATTCCACACATCGAATATGTTGATGCCATGGTTGGCGAATTCCCGAGTTAACCGGCGCACGATGCCGGGGTGATCGACCCCGATGACTGTGACGATAAAGGGTTCGCCTTCAATGACCGGTCCTTCGGGCGGCGTCCCAAAGGGTTCAACGATGGCGCGATAGGGGCCCACTCCCTCGATTGCCGCGCAAATTGCATCGGCCGCTACCGCAGACGGAAATGTGGCGCAGGTGGTCATGGTAAACCACCCCCAAACAACTGTTTGACTGAGCGCTTCAATATTAGCCCCCAGGTCAAATACAGCTTCGGATACATCGGCAATGATGCCCACCCGATCGCGTGCGGTGACGGTGATGATATAGCGGTTAATGGACTGAGACAATACCGTTCCTCCAGCGGACTATTGTATCATCCGACGGCTTTGGGTTACCACATAACCCCGGCAAATTGGGGCCGATTAATGCCCTTCCGCTCCGTTCTTTGGGAGGAGTCGCACTCGAATGGCTCATCCCCGTATACTGATTCCGTCACGATAGCTTTGGCAATAGACGAACAGGAATCACATGCCCAAAGGAAAAGGGAAACAACGTAAACGGATTCGGAAACGCCGGTGGGACGAAGACCGGGATGTGGATGCGGTCACCCGGGAACCTCGGCGCATCCGCGGCCGTGAGAGCGGTATCGGAGCCCCCGTTACCATCGAAAAGCGTTTCGAGGATTGCTTTCAGGATGTCGAAGCCAATGGCCTGGTTATTTCGCCCTATGGGGTGCTGGCCTTTGTGCTGATTGACGGCGAGGAGCAGCTATGCCGTGTGGCGGAATCGCTGACCGACGGCCGGACCTCGGTGCTGGCCCCCGGCGATGAGGTGCGGGTTGAACGAGATGGGGACGAATACCTCGTGACGGCGGTGCGTCCCCGACACAGCAAATTGAGCCGTCCCGACACCCTAATTAAGGAACGGGAACAGGTCTTTGCTGCGAATATCGATCTGCTTGTTGTGGTGGCCTCAGCCGTCCGGCCTGCGTTCAAGACCGGTGTCGTCGACCGTTATCTCATCGCGGCCGAGATGGGCGATGTATCCGTGCTCCTGTGTCTGAACAAGATCGACCTGATGGAACAGGAACCTCCGCCCGTGTCTGTATACGAGGAGCTTGGGTTACCCGTTGTGCGCACAAGCTGCGAGACCGGCGAGGGCATCCACGATCTTCGTCGGCATCTGGTGGGAAAGACCAGCGTGTTCTCGGGGCAAAGCGGGGTAGGCAAATCGTCCTTACTCAATGCCCTTTCGCCGGACCTGGACATCGCCATTCAGAATGTGAGCCGCATCACAGATAAGGGCCGGCATACCACGAGCTCTTCCCGCTTGTACATCCTGGATGACGATATTCGCATCATCGACACGCCCGGCATCCGACAGCTGGGGCTGTGGGGCGTCCAGGCGGCGGAACTCGATTTTTATTTTCCCGAGCTGGCGGAGCGGGCTCCCAGGTGCCGGTTCCGCGATTGTGTCCACATCCACGAACCCGGCTGCGCTATTCGAGAGGCGGTGGAGCACGGGGAGATCCCGCGGCTGCGGTATCAGTCGTATCGTTGGATTCGCGAAAGTTTGGCCGAGGAGGATCGTTATGGTCGACCCGAATGATTATGATGCAAGCTACGAAGACGAGGAGAACGAAGGCATCGAAGATACGGGGATTGTGTCATGCCCCCGATGCGCTCATATGAACCTTGAATTCCGAGGCCATTGTCGGCGATGCGGCGCGACCCTATCGGCCAGTTCCGGTGTGATGCCTTTTCTTGAGTTGGTCGAATGGTCGCCAACGGATGGACCCGAACAGCGGGAACGGACTCGCCCCCGCATTAGGTTCTTGTTGGTCATGGCATTGGCCGTACTCGCCCCGCTTCTGTTGGCGGGTCTCGTTATCATCGCAGCGACTTCGGGCGTGGCTACGGCCGTGATAGCTTTCGTACCGCCCCTGATTCTTATCGGGGTCATGGGGCTTGCCTTGCGTCAAGCGCGTCAGATATCCCCGGAAGAAGAGGCAGATGAGAACGGGTCCGAACACTCCGGCGGCGCCGTGTGGCTATGTCCCGAATGCGGGGAATCGGTACGATCATACGATGACATATGCCCTGCGTGCGGGGCCATTGTGGCGGAGGACTTACCCGAAAGCAGGTTCTGACCCTATTCAACCGTAACGCTTTTCGCCAGATTCCGGGGTTGATCAACATCGCATCCGCGGTTGGTGGCAATGTAATACGCGAAGAGCTGTATAGGTATGGCAACCACGATCGGACTGAACGGTTCGAAACACTCGGGGACATAGATCACATGGTCGCTGTACTGCGCCACCTTGATGTCGCCTTCGGTAGCGATGGCCAACACGACGCCCTGACGCGCCCGGATCTCCTGGATGTTCGAGATCATTTTCTCGTAGACATCCCCCTTCACTGCGATACATATGGCGGGTACCATATCCGTCACCAACGCAATGGGGCCATGCTTCATCTCACCGGCGGCGTAGCCTTCCGCATGGATGTACGAGATCTCCTTAAGCTTCAAAGCTCCTTCCAGGGCCGAAGGGTAGTTAAAGGTTCGGCCCAAGTAAAGGGCGCTATGGGCGACGATGTACTTGAAGTTACGCGAACACTGTTCGATGATGCCGGCTTGGTCAAGGCACTGTTGGATCTTATCGGGCAACATCCGAAGGTGGGCCACCATCTCACGGCCCTCATCGGCCGATAGCACGTTGCGCAACCGGGCGAGATATATGGTGAACAGGGCAAAGGCCGCCAATTGGGAGGTGTAGGCCTTGGTGGACGCGACGCCAATTTCGGGCCCTGCATGGGTATACAGCACCCCGTCGGACTCGCGATCGATGCTGGATCCGACAACGTTAACGACGCCCATGACTTGGGCCCCTTGTTGCTTGGCGATGCGGATAGCCTCGAGGGTGTCCGCGGTTTCACCCGACTGGCTGACGGCGATAACCAACGTGTTCGGTCGGGCAAGAGGCTCTCGATAGCGGTATTCCGAAGAGACCTCCACCTCGACTGGAATCTTGGCGAACCGTTCAAGAAGATATTTCCCCACCAATCCTGCATGCCACGCCGTACCGCAAGCCACGATGACGATGTTCTGACATGCTTTGAGTTGGTCCGGCGCTAGGGCGAGATCCGCGAGGACCACGTCGCCGGTATCCGGGGCAAGCCGGCCCTGTAATACATTGCGGAGTACATCGGGTTGTTGATGGATTTCCTTGAGCATGAAGTGGGGAAATCCCTCTTTCTCTGCGGCGGCATCGTCCCAGTCAATATGACGTACAGCCGGTTCCGCCGTTTGGCCATCGAGGGTTTCGAAGGTGCGACCGTCCCTGCTGATGCAGCAAATCTGACCGTTTTCAAGGTAGACTACATCGCGGGTAAACCGTAGCAGGGCCGGAACATCGGAGGCGATAAAGGTTTCATCTTCTCCTATGCCGACCACCAGGGGACTGCCCTGACGGGCCGCTATAAGCAAATCGGGATGATCGGCGCAGACAACGCCAATGGCGTATGCGCCTTGGACGAGCCGCAGGGCTCCTCGGACGGCCTCGGCCAGATCACCGGCGGCCTCGCCATCGTAATACATACGAATCAGGTGGGCGAGCGTTTCGGTATCGGTCTGGCTGCGGAACAAGAAACCCTGTGTTTCAAGCATCTCTCGGAGTTCCTGAAAGTTCTCGATGATGCCGTTGTGGACCACGGCAATGCGGCCGCTTGTATCGAAATGGGGGTGTGAGTTCGCCTCGCTCGGCGTTCCATGGGTGGCCCAGCGCGTATGGCCGATGCCCAAGGCGCCAGCTAGATTGGCTCCATCCAGTTTGCGGTCCAGTTCGGCCAGTTTGCCCAGGCTCTTCACCCAATCGAGCCGGTTCGGTTGTCCGTCTCCATTGGCGACTACGGCTATGCCCGCCGAGTCGTACCCGCGGTATTCAAGGCGGTGCAACCCGCTCATGATGACATCCACCGCGTTTCGTGTCCCCAGATATCCAACGATTCCACACATTGGCGCTTCCCCCTGGTTGTATTCGATTTCTTCCGAGATTATAGCACTTTGGCTGTTTCGTGCATATTTCTAGGGGAGTCGTTGCCACGTGTTTGGCTATAACGTCAGCACCATGGTCCAAGCGTTCTCAACAACAGCATGTCGCTGGAATCCAAGACGTTCGTACAGGCGCACCGCTGGGTTATCTTGTTCTACGCTGAGACTGATTGCGGGAACGCCGTCCTTCCGGGCAATGGCGATGAGGTCTTCCAGCAAATGGGTCCCTATCCCCACGCCGCGAGCCGAATGACGGACCCCGATTCCCAATTCCGGTATGGAGGGCTCAATGAATCCATAGGAGTGCTGCTCGGGGGTGTAGTAACGGTACCAAGCCGCTCCAAGGGGATCGCCGTGGCATTCGGCGATTACGGCCGTGTCCCCGTTGCGTCCCCAGCATTCGAGTATCAAGGCCAGATCGGGGTGGGCGAGCACGGCTTCAACGTTGCTTGGGGGAACGGAGCTTCGCCATTCGGCTGCCAGAGCCAATGCTTCGGTAAGGATGGGCAGATCCGTTGGCCGCGCACGGCGAATATGGACATTACGGGACGGTTGTTTCATGGTGTCATGGTTGCTGGAATACCCGATACGGAGGGCGAACCGGCCTGCCGATGTTCCGCGCGACTGCCATAAATTCGATCTCGTCCAGGTCTATCGGACGACGACCCCAGTTTCCGGCTGTACCGCCCAAAATATGCAGAACCTCGAGCCCCGCTTGGGCGAAGAGCAATACGATCTCGGTGGGAACAAAGGCCCGTTCGCGAAGGACTGTTGGCCCTGGAGCATCGGGAACGATGCATTCAGAACGTTCTGCAAGGGCAACGGGA
>PWNM01000543.1 GCA_003557825.1 Candidatus Hydrogenedentota bacterium
AGGAGGTGCCCTCTTTCACGGATGTCAGCACGATCCGCTGATCAGGACATAACGTTGCCAGCAATTCGCAATAGGTTCTGTTGTTGGCAAAACCGCCCTCGATGATCACGGCCGTGCCCGGTTCCACGCCCACGTCCTCTAGTTTTTTACGCGTTGCCAAGGCCAAGCTGATGTTGAGCGCGGCGAAATACTCCTGGCCCAAATCGGTAAGAGCAGCTCCGGCGTTTTTCAGGGAATCAAGCGTCTGGACCGTATCGCCCGAGACGACCCGTGGCGTAGCGCCCGGGAAGGCCGTAGCATCCGGCATGACGCCCGGTATGACAAACAGATTCCGCTCCGCCGTGACCTTCCGCACCGCCTCTGCGTCGCTTTCATCCTTAAGCTCTGTAAAACTGCGGAAAGTGTCGTACTCCATTCCCGCGGGGAAAATGCAGGTACGCACCGGCTCTCCGTAGGCATCCATGTTAAAGAATACTTTTTTGGCAATGTCATCGTCGGTCAGTTGGCGAGACGGCGCATTGCGCATGAGTACGCACCACGTCCCGGTCGAGTTCAACAGGAAATCCGTATACCCCATGCCCAGGTAGGGCAGGTAATTGGCGTTCGAATCGTGAATGCCCAAGGCGACCTTACAGTCCTCCGGTAAGCCGCATTCATGGGCAATATCGGGTTTTACCTTCCCCAGGCATTCCCAGGGCTTGCCCAAGCGTTCCGGGAACATCGAGTCGGCTCCCAGCTGCTTTGCCACCGGACTCCAATCGTTACGGGTGAAATCCCACAAATAGGAGTGGTTGCCCAAGTACGTATAGTCCATGGCCATCTCGCCGGTCAGTTCGTAGCCCAAATAGGTGGTGTAAAACAGGGCGTGCTTGCACCGGCCGTACACATCCGGTAACCGTGTCTTCACGAAGTACAGAATCTTCGCGATATTCGCGAATCCGATGTCAGGCGTACAGGTCACTTTCTGCAGGCTCTCGCGGCTGCCAAAGGTCTGGTAAAACTCGTCCTGGATCTCAGCGCCCTTTTCCGCCGTGTAGGAGATCACCGGAAAGGCCAGATGGCCGGATTGGTCAAGGAGAGCACAGGTCGCTCCGTGCGTTGTAATCGCGATGGACTGGATTGTATAGTCGCTTGCCAGCTTCTTAAGGCTTTCGCGGAACCACTGCAATAACGTGTCCGTGTCTTCGACCTCAAGCCCCTCGACGTTCTTGGGCTCAACGCTGGTCCGTTCCTCACATAGTACGTTGAATTCGCGGTCGTACAAACGGATCTTTTTGTTGGTCTTGCCGACGTCCAATACGGCGATGGCGTTGGGTTTCATACTTCAGCTCCCGGTTTCGCATCCAAGCGTTCCTCGTTGCCTTCAACTATAGGGGCCATCCTCATGCGCTCTCAAGAAATAGGAGGAATGGTTGTTCAAGGGCAGTGCATATCCACCGAAGGAACCGTGCGCCGTCTGCGCCGTCGATTACCCGGTGGTCATAGGTCAACGATAACGGTAACATGGTGCGCGGTACAAACTGGCCGTCTTGATAGACCGGTTCGACCCGGGCTCGCGCCACTCCCAGGATGGCCACCTCCGGCGCATTCACGATGGGCGTAAAGGCCGTGCCGCCCAGGCCGCCCAAGTTACTTACCGTGAACGTGCCCCCCTGCATTTCGTCCAGACTGGTCTTGCGATTGCGTGCCCGTTCGGCGATTTCGCCCAGTTCAACCGCAATCTGCGTGACGCTCTTCTGATCGCAGTCTCGCACTACCGGTACCAGCAGGCCCCGGTCGGTGTCCACCGCAACGCCGATATGATAGTATTTTTTGTAGATGATCTCATTGTTGGCCGTATCCAGGCTGGTGTTGAACTGCGGGAAGCGTTTCAACGCTGCCGGCAAAACTTTGAGCAGAATGGCCGTCATCGTCAGTTTGCCGCCGGCCGCTTCGACCTGTTTGCCGTGGGACTTGCGCAATGCCTCGATATCGGTAATGTCCGCTTGGTCGAACTGGGTCACTTGGGGAACCGTAGCCCAAGCATGGGCCATGTTCTCTGCGGTCCGCCGGCGAATGCCTGTCAGTTCCTCCCGCTCGATGGTTCCCCACCGGCTGAAGTCGGGCAATTTAGGCGCTGTTGAGGGGCCGCCCGAGGGGGCAACCGGCGTCAGCCCGCCGGCATCCGTATTGACCCGGCGCGAATACGACTTCACATCCTCTTCGGTGATCCGACCGCCGGATCCGGTACCCGTTACGAGATGGATGTCGACGCCGATTTCACGAGCCAACCGCCGAACGCTTGGCGAAGCGGGTACAGGCCCCTTCCCTTGGCTGGAGCGCTTTTCCGAAGGCTCCTCAGATGCAGCCGCTTTGGGTTTTGGTTCGTCTTTGGCTGGAGTTGACTCGGCTGATTTTTCTTTAGGGGCCGGAGTCTCCTCTATCGGCTCCTCCTTTTCCTCCTCAGATTCCTCGAACTCGGCCTGCTGCGGTTTCTTGGCCGATTCCTCTTCAACCTCCTTCGAGGTTTCGGGTTCATCCGCCGGCGGTTCTTCCGATTTCGACTCGGCCTCACCACTTTCTTCTTCGACGCTAAGTACGACAGCGCCGACCTCCAATGCCTGACCTTCTTCGGCAGCAATGGAGGTCACCTTGCCGGCCACGGTCGAAGGGACTTCGACGGTGGCTTTGTCGGTCTCAAGTTCGATTACGGGTTGATCGACAGCGATGGTATCACCTACCGATACCAACACCCGGGTTACGTTTCCCGATTCAATGTTCTCCCCCAGTTCGGGAAGGGTAAAATCTTTCGCCATGGGCTATGCTTCCTTTTGTATGCCTACCCCGATCACGAGAGCATCGGGTTGGGTTTGTCCGGGTTAATGTCTAGACTCTTAATGGCTTGTTTAACCACATCCTGCTTGATCTTTTTCTCATGGGCCAACGCCTTAAGGGTTGCCAGGGCGATGTACCGAGCGTCCACTTCAAAAAAGTCGCGCAAAGCTGCCCGCGATGCGCTCCGGCCGAATCCGTCGGTACCCAGCGTTATCATGGTCTGGGGAACCCATTTTTCGATCAGATCGGGCAAGGCTTTTACATAGTCCGATGCCGCCACGACTACGCCCGGCTCATCTTTTAGGCATTGGGTCACATAGGGAACCTTTGGCTTGCCTCCCGATTGGAGGAGGTTGGCCCGGTCGGTATCGAGTCCATCGCGTCGCAATTCCTTATAACTTGTGATGCTCCACACGTCGGCAGCAACGTCAAACTGGTCGGCCAGG
>PWNM01000565.1 GCA_003557825.1 Candidatus Hydrogenedentota bacterium
AACCACCTCTTCGACCGAGCCCGGTTGGTTTTCAGGGTAACCATATTCGCCGATGAAGACGCTTTCCCGGCCAAATGCCGCCGTATCGGGCAGATGATCGGCGATGAAGTCCAACGCCTTCCGGAACTCCTCGCCCAAGGGGCCTGTGTCCCAACACGAGTAGGAGACCAAGTCGACCGTGGTATGGGGCAAGACGGCGTTGGTCACATTGGGGCGTGACGGGTCATCCATGGGTTGTTTGACCAGGTTTACCTCGACCGCATGGTAAATCTCGACTCCGCTTCCGGTAAAGGCGTCTCGTGCGGCATTTACCCCCGCCTGGCGGGCATTTAACCATGCGATCATGCCGTCGATGGCCGTCTGCGTCGGGTTATCCTCGGCATTGTAGTTGCCCCGGATTGCCCAGTCGCCCTCCCAATTCATGAGCACAAACGTTTTCCCGCTGTCCGCGTATGTATCGAGAAGGTAGGACGCGAGCTCCTCCATGGCCGCCGCTTCCGCCGCCTCTTGGGCTGGGGTAATGCCGTCGATCCAGTAATGGTCGTCTTCATCGGGGCGGTAGACGGTAAGGAAGAACGTGGTAAAGGGTTTGTCAAAGAGGGCCTGATAGTAGGGATGTTGCACCACCTCGACCAGGGAGTCGAAACGGGGCCAGGTCGTATCAATCGGGTAGGAGTGAGCCGGATTAAAGGCGTAGACCATGATACTGCGCGACCCCAGTTCGAGGATAGCCTCGGCCCCGGCATTCAAGAAATCGGTGTCGCTTGGGTGGGGGTTATAAAGCCCGTTTACATGGGTCACCCCCAGGCGCTCGTTCATGGGGCGTTCCGTGCTGCTCTCCTGATTGTCTACGGCGATGCCTCCCAATCCCGTAAATGCCAATATGCCCAACAAAAAACATGTCCATCCCGCGCTGCGTCGCATCGTCACACTCCTATGGGTCTGCGGTTTTCATGCAGGCTATTCTACTGACTGCTTGGATTGATATCCACCATATCGAATGTACGGCGGATGCGCATTGGTATTCCGAGAGGACGTTTGGCGGGCAGATAAAGCCGGTGGGCCGGTGACTATTGCATGGGAACCGAATCGACCGTGGCGGGACTGCCGTTGGCGGTGAAGCGGATCACTCCGGTTTCATCCACGAAAAAGCGGCGCGTTCCCGTGCGATGGACTTCAACCGGGTCACCGTTGCAGGTATAGGCTGGAGCCGTATCTCCGATTCCTTCCGTGACGACCACGGAAAACCGATAACCGCTGCGCATGCCTTGGCCCAGCACCGCGTCGATAAACGCCGGCTGATCGGGGTTCCCCGGTGGTTCGGCGAGCTGGGCCAAAGTCCCAAAGTCTCCGACTCCGTCGCCGGCGGCGTCATATAGCGCGGCAGTCTGAAATCCAACTTGCGCCGTTGCGATAATCCGCATCGAGCCCGCTGCGCAGGCTTCGTTGGCGCTCATGCGATGCCGTAACAGGTTCGGGATCGCCAGACTCGCAATGATGGTGATCACGGCCACCACTATCATCAATTCGATTAAGGTAAATCCCCGACGATCGGTTTTCATCCCGCCCTCCTGCGCTTGTTCCATATGGTGCTCATGCACCGCCATGACCGGGCAATATGCGTGCCAGAATTGTCGGGTTGGCCGTAAGGTGTTGAAAGACAATCTGTTAGCCCCGCGAAGGTAGTAGGAAAAACCAATGATGCGGGGATAGTCCGGTACAAAAGTGCCGTAAACTGTCCCCCACGGACCTAGAGGATCAGCATGACATCGCCGTAGGAATAAAACCGGAACCGCTCGCGTACGGCCCGTTCATACGCCTCAAAGACCAGCTCCCGTCCCGCAAAGGCGCACACCAATGCCAGCAAGCTCGACCGGGGAAGATGAAAATTGGTTTGCAGGACATCCACCCCGTGGAATTCGTAGGGCGGATGGATGTAGTGTGCTGTCTGACCATGGCCCGCCTGAAACCGGCCATTCTGCGCCTGTGTTTCCAGAACCCGCGTCGACGTGGTACCCACCGCGACGACCCGCCCCCCTTGATCTCGAGTGGCGTTGAGCAATTCGGCCGTTTCCTCCGGAAACTCGTACTCCTCTGCTTCGAGGCGGTGGTCGGCCACGGCATCGGACTGAATCGGACGAAACGTGCCATATCCCACATGCAAGGTCAATCGCGTTTGTTTTACCCCTTTCGCCTCCAAGGCCTCGAATACGCGGGGCGTAAAGTGCAGACCCGCCGTCGGAGCCGCGACCGCGCCCGGCGCCTGGGCATAAACGGTCTGGTATCGCTCTGCGTCCCGTTCATCGGGTGTCTCGCGATGGATGTACGGCGGTAAAGGAATCACCCCCATCGTTTCGAGAACGGGCAACACATCGGGCCGGTTAAACCGCACCAGTCGCCGGCCGCCGGGCAGGACATCCGCAACCCTGGCCTCCACACCCTCGGCAAACTGAACCGGCGTTCCCGGTTTGACCTTCGCCGACGGCCGCACCAGCGCCTCCCATTCCCCCGGAGCCGACTCGCGCAGTAAAAACACCTCGACCCGTCCGCCGGTCCGTTTCCGTCCAAAGAGCCGCGCTCGAATAACCCGCGTGTCATTCAACACCAGGCAATCCCCCGCGTCGAGATAGGCCGGCAGGTTGTGAAACACGTCGATATCGATGGTCCCTCGCGCCCGATCGATTACCATCATGCGTGCCATATCGCGGGGTTCACACGGTTCCTGGGCGATCAGGTCTTCCGGGAGTTCATAATCAAGGTCAGTGGTCTTCATAGCGGATAACTTTACCATACTTGGCCCGAGCGGTGAGGAGTTCAGAACTTCAGAAAACCCAGCCTGGTATAGCTTGTACAAGTATCTGAAGAAATACAACAGGCCGCCGGGAAGGGTTGGACTCGCCGAATTGATTCTGGTCATCGGTGCGTGCTACGCTCTAATTGACTAAGGCCCATGCGTATTTCATATAACTGGCTGTTATGATCAGAACAACAGGGGGATACCATGTCATCTGATAGTGCGCGACCCAACATTGTGATTATCTTTGCAGACGACTTGGGCTACGGAGATGTGAGCTGCTACGATCCCGGCTATTGCCGCGTGCCAACACCCTATATCGACCGGTTGGCGGCAGAGGGCATCCTCTTTAGTGACGCTCACGCCAGCGCATCTTTGTGTACGCCGAGTCGGTACAGCTTGCTTACGGGACGGTATAGCTGGCGGTCGAGCCTGGAGGAGCATGTGGTCCGCCGATACGGCTC
>PWNM01000433.1 GCA_003557825.1 Candidatus Hydrogenedentota bacterium
AAAGCCGAATCAAGGGGGACAGGAATGGGCTCGGCCGATGCTGCGCCTACGACGCAGACGGCTAAGATCATCGTGGCAATCATTGGGGTTCTCCAGTTTACTCCTTGCCACAAAAAAGCCGGCCCGGGGTTCTGCGCATTTCGCAGAACCCCACGCCGGCGTCTATTGTGAACCCATACTCACGGCGATTCAACCGGTTACGCATGGGGTTGTAGGGGATGGAGCGGCATTATCCCCATCCGCCCATGGCCGTACCGATGCGTTTGGCGTGGTCGGAGATGCCGCCATCGCCAGGCCCCAGCGGGAATTCGTTCTCCGTATACCGTTGGAACTCGACATGCCCGTCCATGAAGAGCACGTTCGAACCGCCGGGGATGTGGTTGAACTGCAACACGGTAGGCTGGGTGGTCCACCAGGCGTCGGTTCCATCACCGCCCCAAGCGTCGTACATCACCACAATGTTGCTCTGAGCCCGAGCGCCCGCTGCGGGGTTGTTAATATCCGTAATGGAGAACCGTTCGATGCCTTCTCGTAGGCGCATATAGGAACTGGGCAAGGGGTTGCCGTTCTCGTCAACGGCCCAATCTCGCCAACTGGCCCGCATGCCGGATCCATCGTTCCAAGGATTGGTTCGCGGAGCCAGGGGTTGGAGATCGTCCGCGCCGAACCCCACGCCTTGAATGTCACGCCAGACCTCGGCAGGGTCGGTTACCTGGCAGACCTCCGTCGGGCCCGCAAAGATCGTGGCGCCGATACCCATGGACTCATATAGCTTGTCGGATTTGTAATCCGTCAACGTGGACAAAAAGTCCGGCAACTGTCCCAGGCTTTCGACTTTCCACCCCATATAGATATAGGACACCGGAGCCGACAGCAGCATATGCATGCAGCTTTCGTCTGCGGGAGCCTGAGTCTGCTGGAACTGTTGGGCGGCACGGTTAACCTGGTCAGAAAGGTCGTCCTCGATACCGAGCGCCTGTCCGAATGGGTCACTACGGGAATCCGATGGGCAGATGGCGATGTTCACGTCGTTCCAGTAGTCCGGATACAAAGCGCGGCTATCAACGCCCATGTCCGTGCCGAAGTACTGACCTTCGAGAGGATACATGATCCCCGTGTTGGGCGGAAATGCGCCGGCCCGATTCTCGCCTGAGTACATCCGGAAGACTAGACCCCATTGTTTGAGGTTGTTGGCACAGGAAGCCCGACGGGCCGCTTCCCGCGCTCGGGCCAGGGCCGGCAGTAATATGGCCGCCAGGATCGCGATGATAGCGATCACGACCAACAATTCGATAAGGGTAAACCCTCGTTTTCGCGTGCGCATGAATATACCTCCTACGGGTTCGGGTGCGCCGGCAACACTATGTTGCCGATCATTGCGTTACGCTATGGTGCGTAGAAGTATATTTCATTATCCACTCGTATGTCTTGTAGGAATACGCTCCAAAACTTGTATGAATTTGGGTTTATCTGTTGATAACATGGCGTTTGGGACATCTAATTTGTATATCACGCAATTTAACGGCGATGGGGACGAAATGTAGAAATCATAGTATCCGCATAACGACGGGTGTGGGCATTCAGAGGGGTTCGATAGGAATGAGCCCGGGCGCGACAAAGCCACGCCCGGGCCGGATAGTCAGGCATTTTGAGGGGATGGCTCTAAGGCATTAACCCCAACCGCCCATGGCCGTACCGATGCGCTTGGCATGGGCCGAAATGCCGCCATCGCCTGTCCCAAGGGGCCAAGCGTTTTCGTTGTAACGCTGGAACTTCACATGGCCGTCCATAAATAGGACATTCGAGCCGCCAGGGACGTGGTTGAACTGCAAAATGGTCGGCGTGTCAGTCCACCAGCCGTCCGTACCCGTGCCGCCCCAGGCATCGTACATCACGACAATGCTGCTTTGGGCCTTGGCGCCCGCCGCCGGGTTGTTGATATCCGTGATGGAGAACCGTTCGATGCCTTCCCGAAGGCTAATATACGAACTGGGCAGCGGATTACCGTTTTCGTCAACGGCCCAGTCCCGCCAGCTCTGGCGCATGGAGGATCCGTCGAGCCAGGGGTTCGTCCGCGGAGCAAGTGGGCTCAGGTCGTCTGTTCCAAAGTCCACGCCAGCAACGTCACGCCAGTGACCCGCCGGCTCTGTCATCTGACATACATCCGTGGGGAAGCCCCAGATAATGGTCTCCCGTTCCATGGCTTCCCAAAGCTTATCAGCCTTGTAGTCGCCCATCGTAGAGAGGAAGTCCACCAAGTGTCCGAGACTCTCGACCTTCCATCCCATGTAAATATAGGATACGGGAGCGGAGAGCAGAAAATTCAGACACGTTTCATCGCCTACGGCCTGTGTTTCCGAGAAGCGGCTAGCGGCACGGCTCACTTGGTCGGCCAGGTCATCTTCGATGCCCAGAAGCTGACCGAATTCATCGCCGCGGGCGTCGGAGGGGCAGATGGCGATATTGACATCATTCCAGTAATCCGGATAGATCGAGCGACTGTCAACGCCCATATCGGTCCCCGGGTGCCATCCCTGAATCGGGTACATCACGGACGTATTCGGCGGAAAAGCGCCGTCTCGCCGCTCTGCGGAGAACATCTTAAAAATGAGTCCCCATTGCTTGAGGTTGTTGGCGCACCAGGCGCGTCGGGCTGCTTCCCGCGCCCGGGCAAGGGCGGGGAGCAGGATGGCTGCCAGGATCGCGATAATGGCTATCACGACCAGCAGCTCGATGAGGGTGAAACCTTTTCGTTGAGTACGCATACGTAGTTCTCCTGT
This sequence comes from Candidatus Hydrogenedentota bacterium, assembly GCA_003557825.1. GTDB lineage: Bacteria > Hydrogenedentota > Hydrogenedentia > Hydrogenedentales > SLHB01 > PWNM01. Next base: position 2,781 of record PWNM01000433.1, read on the forward strand.
TATTGCCGGCGAGGCCCCACGCCGGGTAACGGCCCGGCGGCGGTAGTCGCCTAATCCATTTACGAGTACCATTATAAAGGAAAGTACCAGCGCTGTGCTTGTATGTATTTGGACCTAAAGTTGTATGAATCCGGACTTCCCGAATTAAATTATAGCTTTTTTATAAGCATAAGGTTTAGATTTCAGCTATTGTATAAATTATTTTAAATATAATTATGTCTCCATGAGGCAGTTCTGGCTTCGGGACAACCGGTGCACCAAGGATATTGCTGGATGGCTGGGGTTGTGCAAGCCATAGTCATCCAACAATGGGGCGTACAAAAAAACAACCGACCCGGGAGCCGTTTCTGCTCCCAAGTCGGTTCATAACCGGTTAGGCTATTTTAACCGAAGATCAACCAAATCCGCCCATGGCCGTGCCGATCCATTTGGCATGCCAGGACAGATTCGCAGACTCCCCGGTACCCAACGGATAC
>PWNM01000225.1 GCA_003557825.1 Candidatus Hydrogenedentota bacterium
AGGCTTTCGGCGGGTCGCTCCGCAAGCCACGACTGAAGCGAGCCCTTGCCCTTCAGCGGTTGAAAAAAGTGATCGATAGTGACGCCGGCAAGCGGCTGGTCCACAGTACCAAACTGCCGCGCCGCCGCCGCATTGGCCCCAAGGATTCGCTCCGAGCCGGTCTCGAAAACCATCATGCCCACCCGGGTGTTGTCCACCACCGGATTTGCCCCAGGTTCGAGACTCGTAATACTGTCTTGAGATATGGTCATCCTACCCTCAATTACGGAAGTTCGATATTATCAATAAAAATCTAGGATTAAGTGCGGAGTTTTCCGCTTATGCGGCATCGCAAAAGGATGATACCACAGACAGGGTGCCCATGGGAACATTAGTTTATTGTGAACGGAAGACCCATCGCAAACTGGCATGGCGTTATAGTCCTGTATATGCTACTCTGCTCAAAGCGACAGGCGGGTCCAACTAAGGGCAAGAGAGGAGGCACACTATGTTGACGCTTACTATGGGAATTGTTTTGTCGGTGACCTTATCCGGCGCAGAGGCCATCTCGTCGGAGCCGGACCACAGCCGGGAATGGCCGCTTCGTTTTGGCGTGGACGATGCCGGAGGCCCCCATCCCCTCTACAAACACCCGAAAGCGGCGGAGTTGTTTGAGGAATTCGGCTTTGATGTATGGGTGATGCATTATCTTCCCCCCGCGGGGTACCAGTTCATGTCGCGGGACGATCATGTACAAACCCTACGCGACGAAGGAGTCGATCTGGAAGCCTATGGGTTCGAAGATGCCCCTGATTTGGCGGCCACCATTCATTACATTCGCGCCGTTGATGCGTGGTGCGGCGAACAGGGCATCGAATGGATCGCCAATCTGGAGTCGGCCAATTGGATCGCCTCTTATGTAGACGGACGGGGCAATGAATGGTACCACCACGAAGACGGCCGGCATTTTTGGCGGTTCCCGGACTCGGTTTTCGAAGAGCTAACCCAGACCGAGAACTTGCTGGGCGTCATGTTTGACGAGCCCGAACACATGCAAAGCACCAGCCAACCGGAGCGGGCTGAACGCCACAACATCGCGGGACTGGGGCATCCGTTTATGTACGATCCCGCCGGCGACCAACTCGAGGACGCGGCTGACCGATTTTATGAAGCCGTCAAGGCGGAAGCCGAACCGTATTTGGAGCATGGACTGAAGGTATACACCGAGCATGTATTCCCCATCTTGTTTCATGGGTTCGCACGGGCGGGCTACATTGCGGCTCCTAAAGTGCTGAAGGAAAGCTGGTCGCCTATTGTGGCGGCCATCGCCATGGGAGCGGCCATTCAATATGATACCGAGTTCTGGATTACCCCCGACCTGTGGGGCAATTACGGCTATCCCAGTCACAGCCCGGATGCCTATCGTTCGGCGCTGCTGTTGGCCTATCATCTCGGGGCCGACGGCATCTACACGGAGAACCTGGCCTTTGATCACGAAAGGCGCGGGTATGGCAGCCTGGTCTACATGACGGACGACGATTACCGGGTTACGCCTCACGGGGAAGTCACCAAGTGGTTCATCCATGAATATGTGCCGGAAAATCCGCGGCGCTACACATTTCGGCAGCTCCGGCCACGGGTAGCAATCGTACGTCAACCCGATGGATGCTGGGGACAGGCCACCAGTTGGTTGCCCGACACGCTTTTTGGACATCCCGAATGGAATTCGACCCTCGAGACGGAAGCGTGGTTCCGGATATGGCACTTGCTGACCTTGGGCGTCGTCCCGGCGGATGGACTCAACTGGCATTGCGGCGTGGCGGCGCGCCAACCGCATCGGGTCTTTGCCCCCCTCGATGGGGTGGTCGTGTTCGATCATCAGGTCAAAGAACGGCATCTTCAAGACGTGGAAGCCATCTTTCTTACGGGAGTCGGCATTACCCCGGAAGGGCTCGACGCCATCAGCAGCCGTGTCCAAGAGGGGGCCATTTGTTTCACCTTGCCCCATTTGGCCCCGGACCGCGTTCGTGAGGGAGCCGACGACTCGGGCGTATTCGCAGACGGGGCGGGAACCTGGGTCGTGTCCGATGACTTTTTGGCCCCGGAGGTTCGTCGTCGTGTCGCCCCCTTCTTCCCCGCCCACGATACGATCCGATATCAATTTGGCGACGCTACGGTCCGATTACGCATGCTCGATGATGATCCAAACCGGATCGAAGCGGGCGTAGTCTGGCCACAGACAGAGGAAGCATCCTGATTTCGGTGAAATGACTTGCCCAAGCGGGGGCCGGTACTTGGGTATGACCATGAATAGGAAGCGGCCCCAGCCTTCTAGCGGGATCTGGCTGGGGCCGCCTTGTTGAGTGCTCGCTTCATACGATGAAGCGAAAACCGCTGCATGGCCAAGCGGGAGCGACCATGCAGCGGGGTGGGGCGCCTAATCGTTGGAGCCCGGCTCCTCGGCCCAACGTTGCATCCATCGGCGCAACATGGGACCAAGCTCCTGTAATGTCACATAACCGTCACCGTCCCGATCGAGGCGGTCGAACTGCTCTTCTGTAATCCCCGGACGCACGGCCTGAAGTTCCTCGAAGCTCAGTCTGCCGTCTCCCTCTTGGTCGGCTTCATCAAACCAAGCTTGAACGCGTTCGCGAGCCGCCTGAGGATCCTGTAGCCATGGCCTTTCGTCGGGGGCCTGTTGAAGCCGCTGTTGGCGTTCGGGCCGTTCCGGACGTTCCGGTCGGTCGGGGCGTGGGGGCCGTTGGGGCGGCTCGCCTGGCCTGGGGCCGATCATCCCCATGGCGAAAAGCGGGGGAGCGGCCAGCACTTCCTCCAGACTCAGTTTCCCGTCGCCATCGGTATCGGCACGCTCAAACCATGCCTGGACTCGCTCGCGCATGGCCTCCGGATCGGGGCGACGGACGCCTTGCGGTCCCCATTGCGGGCCTTGGGGCCCCGCAGGGGGTGACGGCGGCCCCCAGGGCTGCGGACCAGGAGGCGTAGGACCCGGCGCACCCCATTGCGGCGGCATAGGACGCTCGAGTGGACCCCGTCTGTCATCCCAACGTCGAGGTACGGCCTGGGCCTGTTCTTCTCGAAGTGTGCGGCGTGCCTCGAACAACGCCATATGCTCTTCGAAGGAGACAACCCCGTCGCCATTGAGATCCATGCGGTCAAATTGCTCGCGGGTGATATTCGGACGGGCTGCCTGCATCTCCTCGAAGCTCAGCACGCCATTCCCTTCGGTATCAGCTTCTCTGAACCATGCCTCGCG
>PWNM01000303.1 GCA_003557825.1 Candidatus Hydrogenedentota bacterium
TGCATTGGGGTAGATATTGAGCTCAACCTCCTCGGATACCACCGTATTGCAGCCGGTCATCACCACCCTGTAGCGGTTGCCGTCCACGTCATACCCTGCATCAGCAATCGTAAGGCTTGAGCCCTCCTCGCCGGCAATATTTTCCCAGTCCCCGCTACCACTGTTAAAGAGCTGCCACTGGTAGCTGTCCACCTGATTGGCAGTGACGCTGAAGGTCACATCCTCACCCTCGCACACTATCACCGGCGCAGGCTGGGCCACCACGCTTATTTGGGGCCTCACCACCACCTGTACAGTCACCGGCGCACCAGTACAGCCGTCCGCCAGAGGAGTTATCTCAAAGGTAACCGTCACAGGCACGGTGCCGTTGTTCACCAGCGTACCGCTTATAATATCACCAAAGCCGTTCATGGCTATTGTCCCACCGATGCCCGGGTTGTCGCGCGTCCACGAGAATTCAGTATCCGCCACACCATTGGATGTGCTGATTATTATCTCCTCAATCTCTTCGCCCGTGCATATTTCCTGCCAGTCAGGAGTGGCTTCAGCGACAGGACGCGGTTTGACCACAAGCACTACCTCTTCGGTATCGCCTTGGCAACCCGCCCCGCTTACCGGTGTAATATTAAACCTTACCGTAACCGGCTCGCTGGTATTGTTCACCGGAGCGCCGGAGATATTTCCAATTCCGCTGTCCGGAATACCCGTTACCTCGACTGTATTATCCCTTGTCCACAGGTAAGAAGTAGCGAACAGGTTATGTTCATTACCAAAAACTATCTGATCCATCGGGCTGCCCGAGCACACCTCCTGGTTCTCTCCGTCGAGGACTGTAAGCACAGGCTCCGGGTTGACCGATACAGAGGCATATATGGGCTGTCCCTCACATCCTGTAACCGTGCTCCGCGGCACTATGGTAAAGGTAACCGTCAGCGCACCGCCCGTCCTGTTACGGAAAGTGCCGCTTATATCGCCCGATCCGTCAAAGTCCACTTCTATACCCGTTACATCATCCGGATCGTCGCCGTTGTGATCCCATGAAAATGAAAATTCCGTATCAGGCACGCCATTGCTCACCGTCAGCTCTATGGGGTTTATCGGAATGTTCGAGCATCTGATCTGAAACGAAGGAGAAGCTGTTGCTATCGGCTCCGGGTTCACGGTCACCGTAAATGTAATCTGGTCTCCCGTGCAGCCCTCATGTACCGGTGTGATGGTAAATGTAACATCCACCGGCGAACCGGTCATGTTCCTCAGCCTTCCCTCCGGCACGTCGCCAGTGCCCGAAGCCTCCATACCCGTAACCGTGGCGTTATTGTTACGTGTCCACGAGAATATCGTTCCATCCAGTCCGTTCACCGTACCGAACGTCACCGGTCCGAAATTATTTTCCGGCGATGAGCATACAGGCTCACCGTCATAGTCATGCGTAGCCACCGGCTCGGGCTTTATGGTAATGGAAACCGTTATCACCTCACCCTCGCAGGATTGCGGACTTGTTCCCATAACAGTAAACACAACATCAACATCCTCGCCCGTTGTGTTGAAGAACCTGCCGCTTATGTTGCCCGTGCCTGACGATCCAAGGGTGCTTGTAACATCATCATTATCCCATTCCCATTCATACAACATTCCCGTCAGTCCGTTCGACGTAGAGAAAGAAATTGTAAACAGTCCCCCCGAGCATATCTCAGGAGTTGAAAGATTGGCCACAACAACCGGCTGGGGCTGCACTGTCACCACCACATTCTTCTCCTCACCCTCGCAGTTGTCAGTACTTACCGGAACTATGGTATAGATAACATTTACATCACCACCTGTGGTATTTTCCCAGACATGGTCAAAAACAGCATCAGCACCAAGTCCGTCACTCACTTCCGGGTTACCACCCACCGGGGTTAGTCCCCCATCATCAATAGCCACAATATTATAATGCTGCACGACAACGCCGTTATCTACATCCAGCATCAGGCCCGTTTGATCGCCGCTGCAGACCGTCGCCGCCAGGTCGCTAAGCACCGGTTCAGGAAGAATTGTCACTACAACATCAAAATCATCGCCCGGACAACCATTGGTGCTGGTAGGAGTAACTGTAAAAGTAACCAGTGCCGACGAGGCGGTAATGTTTGTTATACTGCCTGCTATATAACCGGTAGTGCCCGATGTAAGTCCCGTAATGCCGGGTACCACATTATCCCTTTCCCAGTAGAAAGTTGAGGGAACACCGTTTGTAATCTCCAGGTCTATATCCAGTAATGTCCCTGAGCAGACCGGGTCAGCCGGTGCCCCTGCAGCAGAACCTATTGGCAAAGGATTTATTAGTACGGGTACACTACCGTTCATCAGCCTCGAACAGAAAGGCGCCTCGTCAAGGGAGGCCATTATGGTATATGCACCCGGTAATGTGATATTCAGGAAATCAAGAGAGCCCCCGTTACCGCTTATTATATATGGGTCAGGAAGAGGATCTCCATTCAACAGCAATTCATAAACAAAGCCGGACTGCGACCCTGAGAGACTTATTGTAACACCATCATCCCCCTCACAATATGAGCCACCGCCCGTTACATTGTAAACCACAGGATTGGGTTTTACTGTTACAGGAAGGAATACTTCCGGACCAACACAGCCGGTAGCATTTGTTTCCCTTACCCTCAGGTTATAGTCCCCGGTACTTAACCCTATATTAACCAGAATAGTATGGTTATCCGGCCCCTCCAGTCCCGAAACGATCGAGCCAAACGGATCAGATCTCCATTCATATGTTGAGCCCGGAGTAGCCTCCTCATACCTGTACTCAACACCCTCTGTAAGGGCACACACAAGCTCGCCCTCAATAGTAATTATGCTTTGGGCTTCAGGAACAGGAGATATTGTTATTGTTTTGGTAATCTCATCAGCAGCACACGAATGACCTCCGATAGTGAGCGTTTCAACCATCGAAAGGTTATGCGTACCCGCCACCGGGAAGTTAAACGCAATAAAATGATCATTCGGATTACCACCGAACAGGTATTCGCCGTCGCCATCATGCGACCAGCCATACTGGGTATTATCCCTCTGTCCCACGCTGTACACCCTGTCCATAGCCCCCGCACACAGCGGCGAATCGCCCGAAATGGAGTTCGGAGCCGGAAGCGGGTTGACGGTAATTACCACATCACGAGCCGGGCCAATACAACCTGCAGCGCTTGTAGGTATAACACTATATGTTGCCGTTTGCTGTCCACTTGTTGTATTAAAAAACTAA
>PWNM01000136.1 GCA_003557825.1 Candidatus Hydrogenedentota bacterium
ACCATTCGGCAGCATCAATTTCGTCGAATAATTCTCTCCTGCCGCGGTGGTATCCGCCTATATAATCGTCTACACCAGACTTCGCGGGCCGAAGGATTTTGTTGCTGTCCGGAATTTCAGTAAAGGTTTCCGGGTCCAGTTCGAATACTTGGGTTGGATACCTTGCGCCGAGTCCATGGTAGACGAAAAAGCGGCCCTGATCGATAAAAAGGCCCGGATCCCCCACTCTCCGCATGCTGCCGCATACTTCCCATACCCCTGATTCGGGGTCCTGGCTCCTGAATATGTTTACGGGCTTGCCTTCGCGGGTCACACCATTAATGAAATAGACATAGTCGCCATCAGTGGCGACGGCTGGCGCAGAGATAATGTCGGCGCTGATCTTGGCCCAGGTGTCTTCGCTGAACAAAACATCCTTCCAGTTGAAAAGATCATCGGATACCCGGTACCCTTCAATATCCCAAGTGGTGAAAAGGTAATATTTATCCTTGAAAAGCACTATTTCCGGATCGGCGGCGTGACGCCCCCGCTCAGTCATGGTGTAGTTGATGTTCAAGGGATTGCAATAAGTTTTCGAGGACTCGCTGCTCTTACCGGAAAGGGATTTGCTGTCTGTTGCAAAAACCCGGGACGAACTCGGGCCAATGGTTCCGCCCTTGAGTTCCCCCTTTTCACCGGTCAAAAGGTCGGTAGCCATCGCGCCTCGCATGTCGTCCGGCACTTCGTATTCGAAGCTTTTCTCTTCGGATCCGTTCATCACCACGAAGTAGGGGCCGTAGCGCATGGTGCTGAGTTCCAGAGGCCCGCCCGGAGTGTCCATGCTGGTGGCGGTGACCAACCGGTCAATGACCGGGGTCGTGTATTGTAGTCTCACGATGTTGTTCGCCCTACCATCCACCCAGTCTCTGCCACCTCGGCTCTTCCAGTTCAGCGACGCAAACAGTCTCGCATCCCCGTGCCGCAGCGCGACCAGTCCCAGATGTTCATCGACAAACGCCCTATCCTCTTCCCGCTCGTCCGGCAACCGGTAATCGGTCGCCGGCAGGTCTTCGACATCGACATAGGCAGGGTGCGACTTGTCGGCCTTTTCAGTGAGACTGAAAAATATCTCGAAACCGGAGCCTCTGAATTCATGTCTCTTCAGTTCTCCAAGCTGGCGTTCTGCACGAGAATCTCTGACCCGCCGGCATCCATGCTCATCGCGAAGCTGGAAATACCGGATGGCGGCGGGAATCTGAAGTTCTCGGGCCGCATATTCGGACAGAAAATACCTTATTCTACCCGGAAAACCGCGGAAAACCCGCCAGCTGATCCAGTCGGTGTTGCGGAGGGTCCTGTGCCCGTCACTGTCATTGTCCAGAAAAACAAAATGCGCGTAAGCTTCATAGACCTCCCTCGCTCTCTCTTCGAGTGCCGGAAATCCCGTCAGCTCGGCCAGGTTAACGAGCTGCATTCCGCCATTGCCGTAATTGGCATCATATCCGAACTCCATCGGCATACCTCGCGGCGAATACATGTAACTTCCCCACCGCGGATGGCGGCGAAGACCGCTCGCAATCTCCGCCAATTCATACACCTTTTCTTTCTGCTCTGCCGCCCCTTCCGGATCAAGCAGCTGGAGAGCTCGATAGGTGGAATACAGAGAACTATAGTTATAGATAATCTGATTGGCGATGGGGCGGGCAAGGGTCATTTCGGCTGCGCTGTTGAAACTGCGCAAGGCCATTTGGGTGTAAGCCTTGCGGCGACTGATCTTCGGCGTATCCTGATTCAGGTCGTGATCGATTTTAACATCTGAAAAACCCTTCTCCTCAAGATGGGGATACAGCATGCTGAATCCGTCCCAGAGATAGTTGTTCCACTCCCAGCTGCCACCCACTGACTCACGCTCCGGAGCTCCTATCCAAGTCGGCCAATGATCGTCACGATCAGGCAAAGGGGGCCCCCTCCAGGCACCACAAGTTCCCTGGGCGCGGCTGTAGAAATCCATGGCGGCCGCTATCCGCTCCAGGATTTCATCGTCGCGATGGTAGTCGGACCATTCCTTGAGGTAGGCATGCGCATAGACTTTGAACGCTCTGAATGACGCCATGCCGGCATCGGCCTGCCAAAGCAAATTGCCGCCCCAACGCTCAAACTCATCTTCCAGGTCGTCATAGAGGTTGTGTACGCTCGTTGCACCGGGGCGTCGCGCCTGAAAGGCCCCCCACGTCCAATCAGGGATTTTCCCCTTCTCTATAAGACGCTCATACTTCTCGCCAAAAAGCTGGCGTCCCAGCGCCGCTCGGAAACCGCGATTCGCTTCGGACCGCCAATGTTCGCGGCGTTCCCGGGGTGTGGTTTCATATTGGACTTCCTTCCGAAGCGGACCGAGTTCGAACGGCTCGCCCTGCAATTCATCAGCCGGAGGATCAAAGAAAGATTCCAGGTGGGTATAGACATTGTAAACATCCAACCCCGGCTCCGGCCCTTTGTACAAAAGCCTGAGCTGCACGGTCGAATTGCCGTCGGTCATAGCGCGGGGAATCGGATACGTGACATAAAAGAAACGCCCGGGAAATGGCGCCGCCATGTGCTGTCTGGATATCTCCCCACGGCGGGGATGATTACGAGGCACGGGGCCGTGCGGAACATGGCCAAACGGAGCATCGCCCGTATCGGGATCGCGTAACAAAAGCGTGCTGCCCGGCCGTTCCGCCTCGGCGCCCGAACCGCCCCAAACCTTGACGGTGAAGTAGTTCTGTTGTTGCGGATCGCAGGCGAGTTCGAAGTCGACGTAGGCCTCGGATTTGAGAAATCGGATAAAAGGCTCCTGAGCATCCAGCGTCTCCGGACCGCGACCGAACTCGATGTTTTCCGACACCTGTGCCAGGGGCGGCCGGTTCATAGCAAGGACTTCAAGATGCCCGTAGGAATCGGCAGGCGCTGCGCCAAGGCGGCCCTGCATAACGGAAAGGGCCGCGGCGATCGATAGCATGGCGAACAGAGCTGAACAACGGGCGGGCTTTGGTGCGAGTGACGTCATGGGGATTACTCCTGCGTGGACTAATGATGGGATGATAGGAAACATTGTTTTCCCGACCTGACATGAATCACGGTTCCGCGAGGCGTTGCGACCGATTGCGCTCGCCCTGGTCGGTGATGGGGCCGCGGCTGTGGATTTCGCCGTCGTGGGCGTATGGCGTGAGGTGGACGGGATGCGGTGTGAGGTTCCGCAGCACGATGTCGTTGGCTCGATG
>PWNM01000428.1 GCA_003557825.1 Candidatus Hydrogenedentota bacterium
ACTGCCGAGGTCAACTCCTTTGTGGTTATTGCATCAGGGTCATAGACGACTCGGGCTCGTTCGGCTGGGAAATTAACCGAAGCTTGGATAACGCCGGTTTGTTTTCTGAGCGCTTTTTCAATATTCTGCGCGCAACTTGCACACGTCATTCCTGAGAGAGACATGGTAATCGAGGCCTGGTCGGAGGCCGGCTGTCCCGCTTCGGCTTCTGTATCCCTGTCGGGTTCTGATTCCTCTGTGGCTGGTGCAGGGCAGGGATCATCGCTTGGCGTATTCGTACCGGCTCCGGTATAACGCTCCGGATCCTGTTCAAATTTATCTCTGCAGGAGGAATTGCAGAAGTAAAATGTGTCGCCCTCATATTCGTACGTAGCAGCGGCTTCCTTCGGGTCGACTTCCATGCCGCATACGGGATCTTTGGCCATGGTTAGCATCCTTTATTGTTTTTGGGGAGGCATGATCAAATGCGGATGAGATACTTCCTATCGATCTGCATTCCCATGATTGAAACGTTGAGTCGTTGTGTGATCGTACGTTTCCAAAGCACGTCGTTGTCAATTGCGTAAGGCACAACGTAACCGTACCGTAAGTTGCATAAAAATAACTTGTTACAACTAGAGAAACATTCATATGGTTGAAAACATTTCAGTATGCATACGCACTCTTTGGTGATGGCCATTCATATGACACGGCTGATATGTTGTTTAGGGTTGGCGATGGGAGGACACGAGGATGAGCTGGATTGCTTCGATGATGATTGGACTGGCGGTTCTGGGTACATTGCCGGATGGCATGGTATCGGTACGGGACTTCGGGGCGCTGGGCGACGGAGTAACAGATGACACGGCGGCCTTTCAGGAGGCCCTCGATGCCGTTGCCCCAACCGGCGGCGTAGTTTATGTACCGCCGGTAGGTCCGGGCAAGGGGTATGTGTTAACCCATACGGTGACGATTCCCGAGGGCGTGGCTTTGGTGGGGATGCCCTTTGGCGCGGGCAGCAACGTGCGAGCCGTGTTCAATCTGCCCGACTCAAACATCGTCGGGCCAAAGATTTTTGCGCGACCGCGGGCGGACCAGTACGAGGGCGACCGTAAAGCCCCACTGTTTCGATTGATGCCCGGCTGTACCGTGCGGGGATTTTGGATCCTGTACGACGAGCAGCCTATGCCGTCCGACGAGGCATTCCAAGATCCGGATTCGCCCTATTACTATGCCAGTTTCGAGGAGGCCCGCGAGCGGTTTATCGAAGACCATGTGAAGCCCTACGGGCCGACCTTTTATGGCGAGGGTCTGGTCAATGTCGTGCTGGAAGATATTGTCTGCGACCGGGCCGTAGATTTTATCTATGTGGTGACGGGCGGAAAGTGCCACTTTCAGCGGATTACTTCGTTTGGATACCGGCGCGCTTTTGTTATCGAGCAGGCGTTGGATGTGATGCATATCCACAATTACGAATGGGTACCCAATACGGGACCCCTATCGCCGGGCGGGCCGTTCGAAGCCCATAACGGGGATTCGTTCTCATGGATCTACGGCATCATTGCATCGCAACCGGATAATGTGGGCATTCAGTTGGGCCATGTCGATGGATACAGCATGTCCGATATCACCTTCTTCGGAATCCACACGGGCATCCGGTTCGGCTACTCCGATTCATACCCGCTGGTGAATCCCGTGACCGGCGAACCGGCTCCACCTATCCGGCCTGGATCGGGGCCTTGGGGCGACATCAGCGGGCTCAAAGTAGACCAATGCGTCATCGGTTGCCATTTTGTCTGGCCCACCCATCTGACCAATCGCATTGCCAATGCGTTGATCTTCACCGGATTCGACGACGGGGTTGTTTTCCCAGCGGCGGAGGGCGTGGGGGACCTTGACGATGTGGCGCGACAGGGCGCCTTTGTCGTGGCCGATAGCCACACGGAAGCCAACAACGCATCGGCCGTCTCTACGTTTATGGCGACCAACACCATTGTGGCATCCTTCGAAGATACGCCGCGGTTTGCCAAGGCCTCGGCCAATGCTTCTACCGCCAATGGCCGGGCCATTTTGTTGGACGGCGACATCTTCATGGAACTCACGGGTATTCAGATCAATCCTCCGTACACAGCGGATCATGTTTGGGCGGCCGGCCCGGAAGCCCAAACAGTCTTGATCCGAATGCGGGGGTATCATCTCGCCTTCAGGCCCCAGCCCGACGAACGTATCGGGCTGGGAATCTACGAAACCGAGCCGTAGCGTATCTTCAGTGCTCTCTATTCGTTGCCTATCGCATCTTGGCCAACGGTATCGATTGGGCCGGTGTAACCAGGGCCGCCGCCGGCAACGTAGCCATCACTCCGCCCGGATGAATCCTGACTGACCCAGAAGGCGTAAAGAGAGCCATTCGTCAGTTCGAAATGGAAACGGACCGGCTGATCGGTTATTGCCGATAGATCAGCGTTATCCTTCCATCGCAATTCCGTGAGAGTACTGTCGGCGGTAAATGGTATGCTGTTTTCGAGGGTGAAGGGGGCGATGGGGGTGCCGTCAAGGTCCTGAATTTCGACGCGTAAGCTGCCCTCTGCAACGTCGGCGTTGACGAATAGATGGCTTCCCGAAAAGGTGATAGGACGGGTGGTCAAAGTGCCGGATGCGTCACCTGAATCCATCGAGGCAAAGCCGTCGCGACGCAAAAAGGCTACGCCCGTAGCGGAATGATCGTACAAACCGTTAGGCGTTCCCGCCTTATCCGGATTCCCTCGAAAGCCGATGTAATAGAAATATAGGGTATCACCCACAATGGTACAAATGCCCCCAACGGACTGGACATATCCGCGGTCCCAGACATCCCGACGTTCCGCTGGGATATGGGCGCGCCTATCGGGCCGATGCCAGTGGAATCCGTCTCGGCTATAGGCGAAATTGAGCTCCGTTATTTTGGGCAATCCTTGTTCCAAACATTCGGGATTTTCGGGGCCATGATGAATTTGATAGAATCCCAGCATGATGCTTTCATAGGCAACGGCATCAAAATTGTAGAGTTGGGGAGTTCGGCCAATGATGGGATCGGATGGATCGTCTTGATCGGCCATGAGCCAGACCACTTTATCGGCTTCATTCCAATTGGCCCCTTCGAGAAAATCGTCGCACTCATAATAGTGTCGGGCTCGCCCCCGGTTGCCAAATCCCGTGCGTAAGCTATAGACCCATTTTTTGCGGAACGGATTGTAGAAGTGGGTGCTGCGATCGCCGGTTAC
>PWNM01000305.1 GCA_003557825.1 Candidatus Hydrogenedentota bacterium
AGGGATCTCGGATGCCGTGGCGGGGGATACCGAGAACTCGGTGGTCTTCGCCGCGGGAACCTACGGGCATGGCCGGTTCGCCGTATTGGCCGAAGCATCGCCGCTGGCCGATGAGGCCTTCGACCGGTCCGCATCCCGGCGGTTCGCCACCAACTTATTTCGCTGGCTGTTGCGATGCGACGCTGAACCGCCCGTTTCCGTCGCGACACATCCCCGGAATGCCGAAGTCATCGCCATCGAATAGGAATCGCCCCGCGGTCAACTCGTGTGGTACCGAGGCAGCTTCGAGTTCATGCGGCGAAACCGACGGTGGGCCACCACCACCAGCGTCATACCCAACACAAACAGGCCGCCTGCAGCCAATGCCGGTAGGACCGACATCCCCCAGGGCTGAAACACCTGAGGCTGTTCTTCGGCGTACCGAATCCGGACCGGACCCTCGTCCCCCTGAATGGACTGTAGCCCCAGGCTCTCCAAGCCGCTCCGTGAATAGATCGGGCCGCTTGGATGGGAGTAGAAGATCCGATAGGTCCCAATTTCCTGTCGTTGGGCCGTGCCGTCTGCCGATTCGCCGCGGAGGTCAAGGGGCAACGTGGTTCGCAGGTCGGCCTGGTCGCCCACGTAGCCTCCGAACAACACGATAACCGCGCCGCCGATCAGCATGAGCATGGACCCCCACGGCAAGCGTCGGGACTGCCCGTCATCCGCTGATGTTGGTAAGAATCTCTTTAACATGGGCGACGTCCCGTTCCAATACGGCTGTCCGCTCGGCGGGGGTGGTATATTTGCCCAACGACTCGTCTTCGATGCAGATATCGCCGTCGTATCCAGCGTCGGCTAAAATCTGAAGCACCCGACCATGGTCGATGTCGCCTTCGTCGAGGGGGGCCACATATTTACCGTATTCCCAGCCGGCCTCACGGGTTTGTTCGCGGGTTTCCTCCGGATATCGGATGTTCTTGAGATGGGTATGCTTTGTATAGGGCGCAAGCACCTTGAGAATGCCGTAGACCTCGGACAAGGGATAACCGCGCCAGTAAAAGTTGCCCGTGTCCATGGTCGCCCCGAGCCGGTCCGAGCCGACTTGTTGATACACGTTGAGCTGGAAGGCCAGGTTGTTGCCCTGGAAACCATGGTTCTCGATGCCAAGCGTCGTCGGCAGGTGTTTCGTCCGTTCCAATGCGCCGCCCAAGCCCTGGACGAATAAACCGACCCGTTCGCCGAAGTCGAGATCCCGCTCGCGGCGCATGGCCGAGTCGATACGCACGGCGGGCGCTCCCATCAGATGGGCGATCTCGATGGCCCGACTCAGCCAGGCGATGCTGTCCTCCATAGAACCTTGGCTGAAATCGCGGGCTGTCAATACGGCGCAGGCTCGGATGCCGAGTCTTTCAAGACGTTTTTGGTAGTCGGTGGCGTCGGAATTTGACCCGAGGGAAACCCGCTCCTTCGAGTCCATGGCCAAGACGGAATAATCCGCCGCCAGCTCGATCTCAACGTCCGAGACACCCAAATGGCGCAGGCCCGCCGCGGGATTCTCGAACTCGTCTCCGGATACCATGCAATCGCGGATTGAAATGTACATCGTTACGTCCCTCTCGTTAGGGCCAATCGCCCCTTATGTATACACACAGGCCCGGGCCTCGTCGGCATAGGCTTGAATCAGTTCAGGTTCGGCGTCGAAGAAATGATCGCTTACGGACAAGACATAGCCGCCGCCGGGCCCCGCCTCCTCAAAACACCGGCGCACCTCCCGACGGGTGTCCTCGGGGGTGCAGTCCTTGAAGTAGTGGAACTGGTCGAAGCCGCCGATCATGCAGACCTTGTCGCCGATGCGTCGTTTGGCCTCGGCCAGGCGGGTATCGCCGCCCATGCCCGGCGGGGTGAAAGTCTCCATGGCATCGGGGTTCATGGCAGCAATGTTTTCGAGAATGGGCATCATACCGCCACAGGTATGGTAAACAATGCGCTGTCCGGCTTCGTGGGCCGCCGCGATGATCCGGCTGTCGTAGGGCGCAACGAAGTTGTCGAACAGATCCGGTGAAATGACCGTGGACGAGGCGTCGCCGCCGCCAAGCTCCAACACATCGTACTGCGCCCCGGCCAGAGATCGGGTGTAGATCAGTTTACGTTGGAAGAGGATATCGAGGAAGGTGTGGACCCAGTCGGGATCTTCGAAGGTGGCCATGATCAGGTTCTCGATGCCGTACAGACAGGCTGCGTCTTGCCAGCATCCCGGTTGCCCAAAGCCTTCGAAACAGCAGATGTGACCCCGCACCAGCCCCCGTTCGCCATAGGCCTCCGCCGTCGCGTTGACCTGATCCACGACGCATAGCGGAGCCGTCACAAATTCGCCAATAAGGTCGATGTCCGACTTTTCCTTGATGAGGTGTTCGACCACCCAGGTCGTATGTTCGTTGCTCTGCATCAGCATGGACAGCTCGCCTTTGGGGGTAATAAAGCGGACCCGGGTGCTCGGATATTGGTGGCCTTCTTCGGATTCGGTGACCATGCGCCAGTTATCCGACACGATACGCCGCCCCTCGAGAAATCCCGGATCGCCCTGGGTTGGGTCGCCGTATTCCCCCTTGCTCTCGTCGGCAACGTAGGGGATGGTCCAAACAATGGGGTCCAGTCCAAAATGATCGAAGAACTCCTGCACCGAAATCCCGTTCATGTAATGCTCGAGAAAATAGGGCATGACATGATGGGTCGTCACGGGCAAGCGATCGGGTATGCGCCGTTCGAGGGCGGCAATAAACCGTTGTTTTGAAGTCATCAGAAACGCTCCTACTTATCTTTTGCCTCGGCCGTCGGCCCAGTAGGTCTGGTATTTTTCAATGGCGCAGGCCAATGCATGCACGTTGTCCGGCGGCGTGGGCGGATAGATTCCAGCGATGAGTTCGAGTCCGCCCCGGGGCGACCCGAGGGTACGCACCTCCAGTTCGATCAGTTCCTCTATCTCTTGGGGCGTACCATACGGCAACACCGTCTGTCGATCAATGTCCAACCGTATGCAGACCCGGTCCTTCAGCGCCTCACGGAGGTTGTCGATACCGTTGCACAGGTCTTGCGGGTTCAGGATGGTCACCCCCGCGATGATCAGGTCGTCCACGAGGTCCATAATATAACCGTCGCTGTGAAGTCCCACCAAGATCCCCCGTTCGCGGCACGGTTGGATCAGTTTTTCGTAGGTCGGCCGGCAATACTTCCGGAACATCTCGGGGCTGATGACGG
>PWNM01000004.1 GCA_003557825.1 Candidatus Hydrogenedentota bacterium
GATTGCCGTAAATTCCATATTAGGTCCCCCGTAGTTCTCACAATAACATGCAATTATATAGCCTTGTGTTCGTAATTCAACTCGATAGTCAGCACAATCTATGTATCTGCTAGACTAGTATCAAATTTATTTGTTGTCAAGTGTGGTTCTGTTTTCCACGTCAATCCCGCAACCGCATCAATTATGTATTAGAAAAGGAGAGCGCAATCACCACCATGCCCAGGGCTACTGCCCCCTACTTCAGCCAATCCCGCCGCGATAGCGACTCCATCGCATGCCCATTGTACTTTCCTCCGGCCTTGTGTTGGTTGCGAAAGTTTTTTTCCTGTAAGCGGTATATATCACCTGGGCCTTAGGTAATGCAACGGCGGAGAAGGAAGCGATCGAGGCTTGACACCAAGCGCCCCGCATCGTACCATGGCATCTGCTTGAGAGATAAGATACCAAGGTAGTCACGATCAAGAAACGCACAATTCCAATGGACAACTATGGTTCGGTTCGTCATCCACTGGGCCTACAATGCGACGGTCATACCGATTCCTCACTGACGGTCGTAGCGAGTATTTTATGCTGAAAAACTTCGCCGCACTCGTATTCGGCTTGGGAATGGCTCTGCTCGTGATATGGGGGATTGACCGAGCGTTCAGTTACCTCGCAGCGCAGCAAACGGGGGACGTGGTCCGGGAACCTGATATTTATGGCATGGGGTTTATCGATAGTCCGCACTATGGCTATCAGTTGCGCCCCAATTTGGACCTTACAACGACCAAGTCCGTGAACGGCACGCCTATCTATACGGTAACCTATACAACGGATGAACAAGGCCGTCGAGTGGTGCCCGCCAATGTAGACGAGGAACAGGCTAGCAGGCCGTTTGCGGCCTTTTTCGGTTGCTCCTTTACGTTTGGCGAGGGCGTAGAAAACGAGGAGACCTTGCCGAATCAGTTTATCCAGATGAATCCGCGTTACCACGGGTACAACTTCGGGTGTCCCGGTTATGGTCCGCAGCACATGCTGATGGCGTTGGAAAAGGGGGAGGTGCGGGAAACGATTACCGAATCGCACGGAGTTGCTATCTATTCACTCATTCCCCACCATGTCAACCGGGCCGTCGGGCGCATTGGCGTTGTGACGCGATGGGGGAAACGGTTTCCTTATTACCGACTTGAAAATGGGGATCTTGTCCACGCGGGATATTTTCATACCGACCGGCCATGGACACAACGGGTTTACGAGTTGCTCTCACGAAGCGGCATCGTGCAGTACTATCAGATAAACCTTCCCATATTACGTTCGTATCACTACGAGCTTGTGGCGCAGATGATCGTGCGCGCGCGCGATCTATTCGAGGCCCAATTTGAAACCGCGGAGTTTATCGTGCTGGTCTATCCTCAGTTCGGGGATTGGCCGTTTAGCCTTGATTCGGTGATCACCCGGCTCAACGAGGAGGGGGTTCATGTGTTGGACTTTCGTGATATGCCCATCGACCAATCTCTCCATGCCGTACATCCCGAACACGACCTCCACCCGAGTCCCGCGTTGTATCGTGAAATGGCCATCCGATTGACAGAAGCCTTACAGAGCAATGCTTCCCATGAAGCCAAAACCTGACTCCCGAGCCAGGGAACTGCCTTCCCGCCTGGAACAAGTGAAATGGGCAGCCTGGTTTTTCGGTATCGTCCTGGTGGGCGCCGCCTTGCGGTTGTTCGGCCTGACGACCTATCCCATTTGGTACGACGAAGGGGCCACGTTCTACATCATGCAGCTCGTCCCCCAGCCGTGGCGGTTGTTTTCGATTGAATGGACGACCGATCCGCCGCTCATCCCCTTATTAGGGTACCTGTGGTACGCCTTAGTCGAGGGGCTCACCGGCATGGAACAGGCCTCGCCCGCATCGGAATGGACTCTGCGCCTGTTTCCCTGGGCCTTTAGCGTGGCCACGATTCCCCTGGTCTACGCTCTGGCGCGCGAGTTGGCCTGCCCGAAACGGGCCGCACTCATCGCTATGGCCCTCACCGCCGTTGCGCCTTTCCACATTTACTACGCCCAGGAGGTCCGTCCCTACGCCACCATGACGGTCTTCGGACTGGCCGCCCTAATCTGCGCGCTTCGCGCCTTGCGCAGGGGCGGACGCCTCCCGTGGATCGGGATGGTCGTGCTCCTCGTCCTCGCGATGTACAACCATTTCTTCTGGATCTGGTACTGGTTCGCGCTGAACGTCTTCTTCCTGGCATGGTTCGCCGTGCATCGCGCCAAGCTCGTACCGTGGACGGTGTCCCAAGCAGTGGCCGTCGTGGGATCCCTTGGAGCGCTGTATATGGGATTCGCCATCGATGCCGTGACCCGCGAGATCCCGACGCCGTGGTATCCCGACCTGCTCTGGACCGACGGCCTGCTGACGTTCAAAACCTTCTTCGCCGGATAT
This sequence comes from Candidatus Hydrogenedentota bacterium, assembly GCA_003557825.1. Lineage (GTDB taxonomy): Bacteria > Hydrogenedentota > Hydrogenedentia > Hydrogenedentales > SLHB01 > PWNM01. The sequence continues at coordinate 2,426 of PWNM01000004.1, forward strand.
AGCGGCGAGCGAACCGTCTACCTCTCCCTCTTCGTCCTTGGCGTGGCGGCGTGCCTCTACGGACTCTACGCCCTGCGTCGCCGTCCCACGGCCATCGCCCTGCTGCTCCTCGTGGGCGGCATTCCGTTGCTTGCCAATCTCACCCTGTGGCAACTGCGCGACTTCAGTTTCTACCAACACCGCTTGTTTATCCTCACCTCCCTCATGGTCTACATCCTGGCAGGGGCGGGCATGGCGGCATTGCCCCGTAGGGGCGTCCGTTGGGCGGTCATTGGGTTGTTTCTGGTCCTCACCCTCCCCTCTCTACATAGCCATTATTATCGGGACTTCCACCCTTCCCCCCGACACCGCCTCGGCGTGCGGCATATTGTGGACAATAGAGGGATCGCCCAGCATCTCCGCGCCCATGGGCAGGACGGGGACGCGATTCTCCACCTTTCCCATTTAACCCACATACCCATACGGCACTACTACCTTCCCGTGGAGCAACATACGGCGGGCTGGACCGATCAGGAACGAGAGGCCCTCATAAACAGCTTCCCCATGGAGGCCATCTGGGAGAACCTTGGCTCCCTGCCCGAACGTATCGACGTGATGGCCGCCGCGGCGGATCGAATCTGGCTGGTCGTGGCCGGTTGGAACCCCGAACAGCGGGATATCACCGCCGAGATCATGGTCCGCTGGTTGGACCACAATGGCGTGCGCCTCGACCGGCTCGCATTCGAAGGAGCCGTCCTCTACCTCTACGATATGCGGCCGCCGCCCGAGACCGGCGTGGTCTATGTGGCCGATTGGATGGAGCGGAC
>PWNM01000174.1 GCA_003557825.1 Candidatus Hydrogenedentota bacterium
TATTCCCGTCGAAGAAATCACCGCGGCGGAACGGCAGCGGCTCGATAACCTCGAGCAACGGTTGCGGCAGCGAATTGTCGGACAGGACGAAGCGTTGGCCAAGGTTGTGGGGGCTGTGAAGAAATCGCGGGCAGGTCTGGCCGATCCGAATCGTCCGGAAGCTGTGATGCTTTTTCTGGGGCCTACCGGTGTGGGCAAGACCCAATTGGCCAAAGCTCTGGCCGATCTCATCTTTGGTTCAAGCAAGCACCTTATTACCTTCGATATGTCCGAATATGTTGAGGAGCACTCGGTGTCCCGGTTACTCGGCGCTCCTCCCGGGTATGTGGGTAGCGATGAAGAGGGAAGGCTTGCTGCGGCGATGCGGCAGAGTCCCTTTTCGATCCTGCTGTTTGATGAGATCGAGAAAGCCCATCCCCGGATATTCGACATTCTGCTGCCCGTTCTCGATGAAGGGCGGATAAAGGACTCCTATAGTCGGGAGGTAAGCTTTCGTAATACCATCATCATATTCACCTCGAATGTCGGGGCTGAGGTCATGAAGCGTGGAGCCGATCCGGCTGATGATTCGGTCCTGGAAGCTTTGCGCGGCTATTTTCGGCCTGAGTTTATCAACCGCATTGATGATGTGGTACCCTTCTATCCGTTGCTGTTCGAAGATATCCGTACCATTTTGAAAAGCTCCTTTCGTCAACTGGCCACTCGGCTCAACGAACGGGGCATTCACCTTCGGGTGTTTCAGGGCGCCTACGAGCATATTGCTGAGCAAGGGTATAGCGAAGAGTTTGGCGCACGGGAGCTGCGGCGTGCTGTGGATCGTCTGGTCACTAATCGTATTGGAGCCGCTATGTTGGCTCAGGAGTTCAAGAGGGGGGATTATATCCAGGTGTTGATGGAGAACGGTGAACTCGTCATCCGAAAAGCGCCGGTTGAATCAACGCCTAACCTGGAGACCCCCGCCCAATGAGACAACCCGGTCAACCCGATTGCCTCCAGATTGTCAACGGACCCGAAGATGGAGCGGAGTTTTCCCTGGTTCGTAGTCCGGCTATCATCGGCCAAGATCCCCTTTGTACCATTCTCATTTCGCTTGATTCCATGGCCGCTCCTCGGCAGGCCCAACTGAGCGTTGTGGCGGATGGATATCGCATACGGCGAATCGGCCGTGGCAAAGTGTATGCCAATGGACAGGAAGTGGGCATATTCCGGTCGCGCATCATACAGGATGGCGGTTATATTCAAGTAGGTCAGACCATGTTTGTTCTCGAATGCGCTTCCGATGGATTGGCTCGTCGCAGTAGGGGGCTGGTGAGCGAAAGTGACATCATCTGGACGGTGCGACGAATATCACGTACTGTTGCCTCCTTTGTCCGGATGACGCTGGGATGGATCCCATGGGCCATTGCTCATGTGCTCAGCAATTGGTGGATCCTATTGGGCATCGCGGTGGTGCTGTATCTAATCTGGCCCCCCTTCAACCGCTTTGTGTATTTGCTGTACTTCAACACGATCCGACGGTTGATTGACCTATTCTGACGAGGTTCGGCGATGCTTTTGGCTGCGGCAGACCGTCGATAGGTGGAATCTATTAAGGCGGGCGCGTTGATTCCCTCGCGGACCATGTGATACGGTTAAATCCCGTTGGGAGACGGGTCTCACCTATGTCCCATCCAGCATGACACATGCGGCCAACCTACGTATTTTTTAGCCTGTTGCTGCGGGAGTATAGTATGAATGAAGGCACGGCGTGCTGCGGCGCCGAGAACCGTCACGCAATTCTGGCCGTGTTGCCGGCACGGTTTGCGTCCACCCGGTTTCCGGGAAAAATGTTAACGCCCATCGCCGGGAAACCGCTTATCTGGCACACATATATGCGTACCTGCCAGGCGACGCTGGTTACGGATGTCATCGTTGCCACGGACGATGTGCGGATCCGGGAGGCTCTCGAACCGTTTGGAGCCAAGGTGATGATGACCCGAGACGACCATTCCTCGGGTACGGACCGCATCGCGGAAGTGGCCTCGGCCTCGGATGCGGACATCATCGTGAATGTTCAAGGTGATGAGGCCCTCATCGATCCCCATACCATCGACGACACCATCCGACCCCTACTGGATGATCCAACGGTTCCCATGGCAACGGCTCGGCGGTTGATCTCCGACCCGACCGAGGTGGCCGACCCGAGCATTGTGAAGGTGGTTTGTGATCGGCGGGGAAGGGCGCTTTATTTTTCACGCTGGCCGATTCCAGCCATTCGGGATGCCGATCATCTGGGCCGGGAGGGTGGAACGCCGCCTTGCCATTGGCAACACATTGGAATCTATGTTTTCCGGCGTGATTTCTTAATGCAATACGCCGCATGGGAGCCGACGCCCCTCGAGGGGCTCGAAAAACTCGAACAGCTTCGCGTGCTCGAACACGGCCATGCGATTGCGGTAGTGGATACGGAATATCAAAGCATCGGCGTCGATACGCCGGAGGATGTGGCACGCGTCGAGGCCATATTGGGGGGAGACTATATATATGAATAGCATAACGCGATATGTATTTGTGACCGGCGGCGTTGTTTCGTCGGTGGGGAAAGGCATCGTGGCGGCGTCCCTTGGGATGTTGCTCGAATCACGAGGCCTCAAAGTGGCCATGATGAAGCTGGACCCGTATATCAACGTAGATCCCGGGACCATGAACCCCTATGAACATGGAGAAGTGTTCGTGACGGAGGACGGAGCCGAGACAGATCTGGATCTGGGGCATTACCAACGATTTACCGAAGCGCGGCTGTCGCAAAAGAGCAATGTCACGACTGGCGGGATTTACAACGCCGTTATTCAAAAGGAGCGTCGCGGCGAATACCTGGGTAAAACGGTTCAGGTCATCCCCCATATCACCGATGAGATTAAGTCCCGCATTCGCATGCTTACCGCCGAACCCGAAGACAAAGTGGACGTGGCGATCATCGAGATTGGCGGAACGGTAGGCGACATCGAGAGCCTGCCGTTCCTCGAAGCCATTCGGCAGTTTTACCTGGATATTGCGCCCACACCCTGCTGTTTTGTTCACGTCACCTTATTGCCGTATATCGCTGCAGCGGGTGAGCTAAAAACGAAGCCCACCCAGCACAGTGTCCGCGCCTTGCGCGAGATCGGCATTGCGCCGAATGTCGTGGTGTGCCGAACGGGTGAGCAGGGCCTCAGTCTTGAGCATCGACGTAAGATCGCCATGTTCTGCAA
>PWNM01000631.1 GCA_003557825.1 Candidatus Hydrogenedentota bacterium
ACCCGGGCGCCCTGCTCCATGATCCCGCGCACGGTATCGAGAATGGCGTTGACGTCGATCAGCGTGACACTGGGAAACTCCCGCACCAGCTGCCCCACCAGCGCGGACTGCTCGGAGGGCAGGTAGAAGCTGGTGATGTAGGTGGCCGGGGCGTCGTCCAGCAGGCCCGGGGCCGCCGCGGCAAAGAAGTTGACGTTGAAGCTGTCCCATTGGACGGCGCGGACGTTGGTGATGGGTGCGCTGTAGCGCTGGCCGGCCACCTCGAAGTGCAGCACGTCGCCCACGCCCAGCTTGCGATCCAGGTCGACCACGCTGCCCTCGCCGCCGCTGAGGGATCCCCCGCCGATAACCACCGCAGCTATGATGTCGAGTTCCATACCTTCCGCGGCAGTGGGGTCGCCAAGGGTCAAATTCGAATACTGCATCACGCTGGCCACCCCCACAAGAGCGCCGTAGCAAATGAACACCGCCAGCCGCGTCAGACCGACCCGAACACCGCAGAGGCGCGCCGTATCATCGTTCGAGCCAACCGCATAGATGTGGCGTCCGAAGACCGTATACCGCAAAACGACGAACATGAGCGCCGCCAGGAGCACCATGATCCACACCGCCGGAGCAACCGAGTACCACACGCCTCGGGTGGGTTCAACGATCATGAGGTTTTCGAGCCAGTTTCGGGGGGTATTGACCATGGTTTGATCGGCAAGGCCCTTTGCTACGCCCCGGGCGATTTGCATCATGCCCAGGGTTACGATGAACGGCACGATGCGCAGCCCCACGATGATGGTTCCGCTGATAAAGGCGCAAAAGGCACACACCGCTACGGCGGCCAGTGCAGCCACCAGGGGCAGGCCGATGCTGGGGCCGTCAACGGGACTCATATCGCGTAAGACAAGGCCGGTTATCACTGTCCCCAAAGCGATTAACGATCCGGCGCTCAGATCGATGCCGCCGCTGATGATGACCAGCGTCATACCCAAGGCCCCGATTCCGATGATCACTGCTTGGGTGAGGATGGTTTTCGTGTTGTAAACGGAGGAGAAAGCAGGAGCCAACGCCAAAAACACCAAATAGACCAGGATCAGGCCCAAAAACGGCCCGGCGAGATTCAGTCCGTATGTCAGCCTTTTCTTCCAGCTTTTTTTCATTGGGCATTTCCTTGACTAAGCTTCGACGCTATACCGGGTTACAGGGTACCGAATCATACAACGCCTGCTACGGCGACGCGCATGATCTCGGGTTCGGTCCACTCGTATACCGGTCTGGGCGGCGTCATCCGGCCGCGGTGCATGACGCAGAGGGTATCACAAACGCCGAGTAACTCGGGTAGATACGACGATACCAGCACGATCCCCTTCCCATCGGCGGCCAGTCGACCGATCAACTGGTAGATCTCGGCTTTACTGCCCACATCGATGCCTCGGGTCGGCTCGTCGAGCAACAGCACATCGGCCCCTTGTTCCAGCATCCGGGCCAGGGCGACTTTTTGTTGATTGCCGCCGGAAAGGTCGCGAATCGGCTGAGTCGGACCTTGACAGCGGATGTTCAAATCGGCGATCCATACCCGCACCCGCTCTTGCTCACGACGCAGTCTAAGCAGTCCCCATCCTTTGGCCCGGGCAAAGCGCCTGAGCGATGAAAGCGTTGTATTGTCGGCCACGGTCATGGAGAGGGCCAACCCCTCGCCTTTGCGATCTTCGCTGAGAAAATCGAGCCGATACAGTAGAGCCCGGGGAGGAGTCATTTTTCGGGCCGGCATCGAAACCGAACGCACTCGGAGCGTGCCTGCGGAAGCGGTGAGGAGCCCGAAGATGCTTCGCAACGTTTCGGAACGCCCTGCGCCGACCAATCCCGCAACGCCCAGGATTTCCCCTTTGCGTAGAGAAAAAGTGACCTCTTTCGGAAGGATCTTCCCGGATAGATCCCGGACCTCCAACACCGGCTCGCCAATGGGATGGGGCGTCTGGGGGAACATCTCGGTCAAAGCTCGACCGACCATCATGTGGATGATCTGATCCATGTCGACATCGGCCACCGTGCCCGATCCGGCCACTTCCCCGTCGCGCAATACGGTGTAGGAGTCGGCGATATCGAATACCTCCTCCAGGAAATGGCTGATGTAGACCACCGCGATGCCCCGTTCTCGGAGACGGCGAATGGCCTCGAACAATGCCTGCGCATCGGCCGCGGAGAGGGAGCTGGTGGGCTCGTCCATGATCAAAACCCGGGAGTCGCGCATGAGGGCCCGAGCAATTTCGGTCATCTGCTGCATCCCGATGGACAGCGATCGGACGGGGACGTCCAAGGGCAGGTCGGGATGGCCGAGCAAGTCGAGGGCGGCCGCGATATGCTCACGCTGACTCCGCACGAAACCGCATGTGGTCCGTTCGTTGCCCAGGTTGAGGTTTTCCTCTACGGACAGGTGCGGGGCGAGCATCAGCTCCTGGTAGATCATGGCGATGCCTTCACGAAATGCCGCCGAGGGGGAATCGATGCTACAGGGACGACCGCTCGCATAGATGGCCCCGCTGTCCGTCCGGTACGCGCCGCTGAGGATTTTCATCAGGGTGCTTTTGCCGGCGCCGTTTTCCCCAATGAGGGCGTGGACCTCGCCCGCTCGGACCTTCAAACTGACGTTGTGCAGCGCCCGGGTGGGTCCGAACTGCTTGCAGACATTCCGGAGTTCGATGAGCGGGGCGGCGTCCTCCCTCATGGTGGAACGTCTCCCTTAGTTCAACCAGGCGTCCAGTTCCGGTTCGATGAGCACCTTGATGTCCGGGTCGTCGAGATTGTCGGCGGTCAGCAGCTCAAGGCGCGTGGGAATCCGTTTGGGGACCTCCTCACCATTGAGCACGGCCACCGCAGTCTTGACGCCTTGATATCCCATATCGAACGGATCCTGCGAGATTAGCCCGTGAAGGTGGCCGTCTCGTAAACCTTCGACCAAAGCTTCGCTGGTATCGAACCCAACGAAATAAATGTCACCGCTGCGTCCAGACGTGATCAAGGCCCGAAGCATGCCGAAGGTGCTGGATTCATTCGGGCAGAAAATCCCTTGAATGTCGTCTCCAAAACGATTCAGCAAGTTTTGCGAGGCCGTCAGCGCCGACTCCTTGGTGGCGCCGGCATACTGATTGGTCGAGACGAAAACAATATCCGGGAACTCCTCCTCCATGACTTCGAGGAATCCCTCTTCGCGCTCCATGGTGCTGGCCGATCCTTCGCTATA
>PWNM01000121.1 GCA_003557825.1 Candidatus Hydrogenedentota bacterium
CGCTCACCTCCATCAACCTTGCGATCAGCATCGCGCGCGAGGTCAACCAGACGGTCCTGCTCGCGGATCTCGACCTGAAGCGGCCACAGGTTCATCGCTACCTCACGTCGCAAGAGATTCCCGGTATCAGCGACTATCTCGTCAAGGAAACCCCGGTGCCCGAGATCCTGTTCAACCCCAAGGGCATCGATCGCCTGGTGGTGTTGCCCGGCCACGCTTCCGTCACCCACTCTTCCGAGATGCTGTCCTCGCCCCGCATGGTGAGCCTCATCGGCGAAATGAAGTCGCGGTACCCGTCCAGGCTGGTGCTCCTGGATATGCCCCCGGTGCTCGCATGCGATGACGTTCTGGCGTTCTCTCCATATGTGGATGCGGTCCTCCTTGTGGCCGTGGATGGTGAAACGGATCACGAGGATCTGGCGCGCGCCACTGCGCTGCTTGACAAGATGAACCTGCTCGGCATCGTGCTGAACAAATCGGCGGACAGCGAGAGCTCGTACTACTACTGATCTGCCCGCCTATTCCCACAAAAGCCGTCGGCCCCCCGCTCTGCCCGGAGCAGGAGGGGCTGCCGGCCCCCTGAACCAGAAATAAGCCCCCCGAATGGAAATTTATATCGTCCAGCTCCTCTACTTGCTCAGGCCGGTGCTCAATGCCGAGTTGGTCAACTGGAGGGCTCTCGGGTTTGGTCTTTTCGAACTGGCAGCCATCCTGCTTTTCCTAGCGCTGGCTGTCGCGTTTTTGCTCAAATCGCTGCAAAAGAGACGCCAACCAGTATCTGGCGTCGAAGTTTGGGCTGCCCTGCTCATCGTTTGGATCACAATTTCCTACGTTGTGCATGTTGATATAAGTAGTATGTCAACGTATGCGAAACTTGTCATCCCCCTCTTCACGTATGTTCTCTTAAAAAGGATTCTGCCTGATCGGGGAGCGCACGTCCAAATGGTCTTCCTGATGCTGATTGGGTTTCTTCTTCCCTTCATTATGAGTGCAGTGACCACATATCAAGGGGAAGGACTCAGAAGTATCAGCTACTGGACTGGGCTCGAGCGGTATGGTGGCGTGTATACTGGAACCCACAGCATGGCGCACAATGCCGGTTTCGCCATGATGTCAACGGTAGTCTATGTCGCGCTCAGAAAAGGCCAAAATCTTCCCCTCCGCTGGGCGGAAATTCTAGTTTTGGCAACCGTGTTCGTTCTCGGCGCCTATCTCTTGTCTGCTGCTCACGTACGAAATGTCTATCTGGGCGTGGTTATATTTTTTGCTGTGACGCTCTATTATTACGATAAGCGGTTGCTGGCCCTTTTTGTGGTATCTGCGATTGCTTTTGTCGGTTACTCATGGGCCACGGTGAGCTTGATATTTTTCGATTTCCTTGACCCTCCAGATCTCGGGCCGGATCTTGACGCTGCTGGCTCTGGCCGGCTATCGATGTGGACATGGGCTTTGGAGGCTTGGCGTCAGGCGCCATTGCTGAATAAGTTCACGGGCATGGGCGTAGACATCCCGATGTCGGTGAGCCAGCCAACATATGGGGTCTTTTATGATGGAACCCTAAGGCCTTGGTCCGATCCGCACAGCGATTGGCTGTTCATCCTCCTGTCTTTGGGCCTGATAGGCTTGGTGCTGTTTGTCAGTCTGTTCGGTTCAATCCTTCAGGCTATCCTGAATATTCCCGGTAAAGAGAGGTTCGCTCTGTTGGGCCTATTTGCAGCGGTCGTGGCAATGAGTGCGATGAGTAACAGCTACATCACCAGGTTCCAGATGGGGCAAATGTTTTTCATGCTAATGGTGTACGTGGACCTGCGGTGCATTGAAACTAGTAAGAAAACCTGAAACGCGGTGCAGTCGATAGGAGATGGGCAGATGAGTGGACATCAACGTGAACGCGGCGACTCGATATTCAAGGGGGCGAAAGGGAAAAATGCTGGGGCCGAGCTGAGCGAGCAGGGCGGTGCCCGCCGCAGTTTCCTCGGCCGAATCGGGAGGTCGAGCGCAGCGCTAGCAATGTTGGGCTTGGGCGGTGAGGTCTTGCTGCGGGCATTTTCTAATCGCAGCGCTATGTCAAGCGCGGCGGCCGGAGGTGATTCTCGCCTGTTGTTCGCCTCGAATTTTGAAGGAAATGTACAGTTTGGTGCTCCGTATTCGTGTGGCTCGACCTCTTGTTATCAGAAGATTGAAGGTTACGATCAAACAACAGGTTTCGATTGGGCGAACTTCGCCACCCCGATCAACGCGGACTATCGTGGTCATTTGATCGTGGGGACAACATTTACCAACATTAGCGATTATCATGACAACCAGGTTATGACGACAATCGGGCGCCATGGAACCGAGACAAGGGCGGCCCGGTTCAAGATCATCGAGACCCCTACAGGCGCAGCCCAAAATACATTCGGATATTTTCGCTCGAATGTCGAACCCGGAACAGAGCGCATGTATTGGCGCTATTGGATACGCATGGAGGCCGACTTGGTGGACAAAATGGGACTAAGTGGTTGGGTTAGTTTTTGGTCATGGAAGATAGGCACGTCTACTTATCGTTTGACAGCACAGATTTGGACAACCAGCAGTGGCGTCCCTCGCTGGATGATTCAGGGTGATTCGGGGGCGGGCACATCAGACTATGTGCGGCATTTTCGCGTATTTAATGATGTTGTCCCGATTCCGCAAGGAGAATGGGCCAAAGTCGAAGTGTTTTATGATCGAAATGGAAGCGGAAGGGTATGGACGGCCATAAACGGTCAAGTTCTTTGGGACATCGTTCCGAAAGACCCACTCGGTCGTTTGGACAGAAACATCACGAACGGCACGTTCTTGACTGTTCGCGGGACATCCTCTAGAGACACAACGGCCAGAGAGGTGTGGGTGGACGAGTTAGAGATTTGGGACAATTTTCCACCGGAGTCTTCGAATCGGCTCGCTCCTCCGGTGGCGCCTGCTAAGGTCGATGTCAGCGAAGTCCAAAGATTGGGTGGGATTGGCTAGCGGGCCATGCGGGAAATAAGGTAACATTCGTATGATTTTGTTATGCTTTTTCAAACGATTGCGGGGCCACAAACGGCAGGCAGACCATTGGCCGCGGCGCATCGCGCGGCGGCAGACAGGTTTGTTCGCTCACCGGCGTTTGCTGCATGGGCAGGCCGGATAGGAGGAGCCGGATGAGCGGAGACGTTCACGTCCGGTTCTGTGAGCACCTCGGGGGGCGGTTCCCCAGGGTGACTC
>PWNM01000211.1 GCA_003557825.1 Candidatus Hydrogenedentota bacterium
CGTGGGGCAATTGCGGCCGAAACAGCGTCTCAAGCATGGCGGACGTACCTTTCTACATCCCACCACCGAGTTGACCCATCATGTCCGGATCCATTCGCATGACGCCGTCGGGGATTTCCATTGAAAACCGTTCCGGATCGATGGTCGGATTGATTTCGGCGTTACGGAAATTGACCTCCATTTTTTCGCCGTCGTGCTCCCCCATCATCTCGAATCGGCTGGCCATGCCGCTTTCGGTATTGATGAACACCCAGATTTCAAATCCCTCGGGTTCGCGGGGCGTTCCCGTAAGTACATAATGTTCAACGCCGTCCAACGTCTCGTTTTCCTGCACCGTGAGCACAAAATCTTCTTCGAGTTCAGCGATGAGGTCGTCGCCAATAGGGGTCCGATGCTGATCGTCGCCTTCGGGGGATTCCACCGCGAACCGTTGGCCCATCATTTCCATGATCATCAACGACTCCGTCCCATCGCTGATGGTCGTCAGCTTCTGCTCGACGCCCAGCTCCTCGATGGTGATGGTCATATCGACACGGGTCCGTTCGGTATCGTCTTCTCTAAGGATCTCGATGGTACCTTCGGCATTGCTACGCATTGGCATGGGGCCTTCTTGCGACTCCATGACCATGTGGATGTCGGCTTTGAGCGACGTCCAGTCGGCGGTTTTCTGTTGGATGTCTTCCCGGATTTCGTCAAGAGTAGGAGCAGCAGGCGCCGCCAAGGCGATTAGGCTCAGGGTGAGCAGAATTGCCAGTACATTTCGCATAGGTAATGCCTCCTCGTAGGGGGTTACAGGGTTACCTTTTCGTTGCGCCTCCGCTCCACCAAAAAGCAGAACTACGCAGGAATCAAGAACACTACGGTATCAAAGCCCCGCCAGACAGTCAAAAAAATCCGTCAGACGGCGCCATATGAACAAGAACCCGGAACGTCCCGACTGACGCTCCGGATAGTCATCTGTGAAAACAATAGGGGGAGTATTACTGTTGCCGCAGAGCTTCGCCGATACTAAAGTGGAAGGCGACGCGTTCCCAGTTCACCACATCCCACCAGGCATCGACATAGGCGCCGCGGTCGTTGTTGTAGTTTAGGTAATAGGCGTGTTCCCACACGTCAATGCCCATTATCGGGAAGCTGTCCCACGAGGTGAGCTTGTGTTGGTTCTCGGCTTGAAGCACGATGAGCCGGCCATCGGTGGGGCGATAGTGGAGCAATCCCCAACCGCTGCCTTCCACCGCCTTCGACGCCGCGCCGAAGTGAGCCTTGAATTGAGGGAAGCTACCAAAATCCCGCTCGATGCGTTCGGCCAGGGCTCCGTCGGGTTCACCTCCGCCTCCATTCCCTGGAGGGGCCATGATCCGCCAGAACATGGAATGGAGGAAATGGCCGCCGCCGTTGAACGCCGCCTTCTTTGACCAGTACTCGACCAGAGCAAAGTCGCCTTCGGCTCGGGCCTTTGCCAAGGCGGCTTCGGCGGCATTAAGCCCATTAACATAGCCTTGATGGTGCCGGCCGTGATGGAGTTCCATGGTCTTGGCATCAATAACCGGCTCGAGGGCATCGTAGGCGTATGGAAGGGGTTCTAGCGTATGCTCGGTCAATTCGCCCGCTTCGCCTGCCTCAGCCGCCCGCACTGCGGTCAACGGCGCGCCGATGGTGGCCATGGCCGCGGCCACGCCGCCTGCCGTCTTCAGAAAATCGCGTCTTGTGTTCATAACCATGTACTACACGCTCCTTTTAAGCGCCCCGGTACGAATGGGGCGGTTGGTTTCCATCGAACAGGCTTCCGGCCTGCCCATTCAGGCGTGGATCCGATTCTGTTTGTACGCCCGCTCCAAAGTTACCCTATGTTAAACGCATAAAACCCGTAGCATCTTCCCACATGATCGCGGGTTTCTAGCGTCGGTAGGGGATGTTCCTGTATCCTGTTGCATAGAATTCACCGCACAACCTAAGGAAAGGCGCGTAGCAGGGTGGAACACTTCGAAACGGAAGACGTACGGGACTGGATCGACGACGATCTATCGGATCCCATCGAAGCGTCCTATTTCCCATTGGGGGCGCAAGTCACACGAAAAATATGGCAAGAGGCCGACTTGGATGCCGTCGTGCCCGATCCGTTGCCGGCAAATGCCCAGGATATGCTCATGGTCTATCGGCGGGCGGCCCATCGGCTAAACGTAACGTTTCGCAAGCTGGACCCGCCTCCCGATCCAATTCGTCCGGGCCATTTGATTGCCATGGCGTTGCTCACCGAAATTTTGCGTTATGTATTTGACCTATATACCCGCCGGCAACAGCCGGGCGTCGTTGACAAGGCGATGCAGTTCGTCAACGAACGGAAGTCACCCGGGCGGATGCAAACGGTGCAGAGTACCTTTGTCGATCTTTTTGCGCCATTCCCCGTGTTGCGTGGTCAGTTGGATCCGGAGGACTATCTCAACGGCGAACTGGACGGCCTTCCTAATAGCCACCGGATCTGCCGCGAAGCCATGTTGCTGTCAATCTCAATATCCAATCCGGCTCTGAAGTCCTATCGCATCCTGTTCGACGACGCCGAACTCGAACGGCGCGTCCGCTATTCGGAGGTGGTCGAACTGCTGGACGGCTATCTTGAGGAGCAACCGGGCGTGGAGCCCCTTGACTTGAGTTTGCCTGCCTGCTTACGAGCCCCTATCTATGCTTCGCCCGACTCGATTGAGGGGCAGCTCGATTACATTCGGACCCATTGGCGGCGCATCCTGCCCCCCCGGTTATTACAGCGACTGAATACCGCGCGCGATGCCCTTCGTGAGGAAACGATGATCCGCGATTTCCCCGGCAAAGGACACGCCGAGGTGTTACGATTCGGCTTGATGGGGGATTATCCCGAATTTGAGCGGTTTACCGCTGATTCCGACTGGATGGCCAAGGTGGTCCTTATCGCGAAGGTGGCCTATGTCTGGCTCGATCAGTTGTCCAAGCAATACGGACGCTCTATTACGCGACTGGACGAGATTCCCGATGAAGAACTAGACCGGTTGGCCCGATGGGGATTTACAGGGCTTTGGTTGATCGGCGTGTGGGAACGATCTTCGGTTTCACAAGAAATCAAACGGCGCATGGGCAACCCCGAGGCAGCCGCATCGGCCTATTCGCTATACGATTACCAAATCGCCCATGACCTGGGCGACGAGGCTGCCCTTTATAACCTAAAGGAACGGGCCTGGAAACGGGGTATCCGACTGGCCAGCGATATGGTCCCCAATCACGTAGGGATTTATTCGCGCTGGGTAGTTGAGCATCCCGACTGGTTCATCCAGGCGCCCCATTCCCCATTCCCAGGGTATAGTTTTAATGGACCCGACCTGAGCCCCGATGAACGGGTTGGATTGTTTATCGAAGACGGGTACTGGAACCATTCGGATGCGGCGGTAGTCTTCAAACGCGTGGATCGGTGGACAGGCGATACGCGCTATATCTACCACGGCAACGACGGCACCCATATGCCGTGGAACGACACGGCTCAATTGAACTACCTGATTGCCGAAGTGCGCGAGGCGGTCATCCAGACCATCCTTCATGTGGCACGTATGTTCCCGATTATTCGGTTTGATGCGGCCATGACCCTGGCCAAGAAACATTACCAGCGCCTCTGGTTCCCCTTACCGGGCGAAGGCGGAGCCATTCCTTCGCGATCCCAGTATGCGATGACTCGTGAGCAGTTTGATGCGGCCTTCCCCGAGGAGTTCTGGCGACAGGTGGTCGATCGGGTCCAAGAGGAAGTGCCTGAGACGTTGCTGTTGGCCGAGGCGTTCTGGCTGATGGAAGGGTATTTTGTGCGAACCTTGGGCATGCACCGGGTATACAACAGCGCCTTTATGAACATGCTCAAACTCGAGGACAACCTGAACTATCGAACAACCATCAAAAACGTTCTCGAATTTAGTCCGGAAGTGGCCAAACGGTTCGTCAATTTCATGAACAATCCGGACGAAATGACGGCCGTCGAACAATTCGGCAAAGGGGATAAGTATTTCGGCGCGGCGATGATGATGGTGACCATGCCCGGCCTGCCCATGTTCGGCCACGGTCAAATCGAAGGCTTCACCGAAAAATACGGCATGGAATACCGCCGGGCCTATTGGGACGAGGCCGTAGATGAGGAACTGGTCCGCCGTCACGAGCGCGAGATCTTTCCCTTGGTCCAGAGACGGTACCTGTTCAGCGGTGTCGAGTATTTTGCCTTCTACGATTTCATCCATCCCGATGATTATGTAAACGAAAACGTATTTGCATACTCGAACCGGGCCGGAGACGAACGATGCCTCGTGATCTACAACAATGCTTATGAGGCGACCCAGGGCCATGTCCATACGTCGACCGCCATTAATATCGGTACGGGCGACGCCAAACAACTCGTCCGACGTACGCTTTCCGAGTCCCTTGGGTTTCGTAGCGACTCGGATGTGTACTACGTTTTTCGCGATAATCGAACGGGCTTGCAGTATATCCGTGAAGGGGCCGACCTGAACCGTCACGGCATCCATATACACCTTAACGGCTACCAGTATTATGTCTTTCTCGACTTCCATGAAGTGCTCGATGTCTACCACATTTGGGGGCAGGTCGCCGCTCGGTTGGAGGGTGGAGGTTCTCCCGATATTAAGCGGCTGTATCGTGAGATTATGGTGGCCCCGTTGCTTGAGGCGTTCCGGTTGGTGGCTGGACCGAAAATGCTCACCGAACTATCCGAGGCCTGTCAGCCACGAAAGAGTGGCTCCCGTGTCCGTAAGCATCTCGACAAGGCGCTGGTAGCATTCCTTGATGTGGCGGCCGTCGAATTCTCCCTCGATTTTCCCCATGACACGATTCGCGAGGCGATCGAGCGGGACATAGACATTATTTCGAATATCAAAAAGCGCCTTGATGAGGGCAAGACGAAAGGCGGACTGTATCCGAAACTCTGCAATTTGGTTGCTCCGGCCACGCCCAACCAGGGGCCGCTATTCTGGCGAATTCCTCTCGTCTGGGCCCTGGTGCGGCATTTGGAGGAGGTGTTGTCGCTTCATGCCATCGAGGATAGCAAGTGCTGGCTGGAGGATTGGCTTCTGACCGTCCCCATTGCGGAATCCTTTGCCGCCCTGGGCCTGACGCAGTACGAGGCCCAAAACGACACGCGCCTGATCATGGTGCTCATATCCCACACGCCGGTAATACTAACGGTACGGGAGGATGAACCGGCCTATCTATTCGAGGAGATGCTCGATGATGGGTTGACACGGGAATACTTGGGCTATAACCAGTATAAGGGCGTCCACTGGATTGGAAAGGAACGGCTCGAACAGGCTCTCGGGTGGATGGTCTGGACCGCCGCTGTGGCGACGCTCTGCGACGAAGACCTTACGCCGGAACAACAGACCTCCATCGTGGCATCCCGACTTGCGTGTGCCCAGCGGATCATCGACGAAGCCGCCAAGGCCGGCTATCAGGTGGAACGCATGCTTGAGCGGTTATCGAGTACCGAAGAAGAGCCGGAACCAAAGCTGGAATCGGAGCCAAAGCCCAAAGGCGACTCGACCAAAACTAAGGCGAAAAAGATGACGGCCAGACCCAAGAAACCGAAGTCGTAGTCGAACCCGTTTCCTTTGCGTCATCATCCGATGCTATTGCATCGGTTGTAGCATTTCCTCGGCAATTTGAAGAAAGGTCCGTTCCACCCGGGTCTGGTAGGCTTCGCTGCGCCAAACCGCCCCGATGCGTACCGAAGGAACGTCAGCGACTTCGACTACGGCAAGGGCCGTATCCGCCGAGGTGACCACGGCTCGGGGTAAGAATGACACGCCAATGCCCTCGGCGACGTACCGTTTGATCACCTCGAAGCTTCCCGTATCCAGCACTACCTGAGGCATGAACCCGGCATCCTGGAAGTAGGATCGCAGCAGGCTGCCGGTCCGTGTGGCCGCATCAAGTAGCAGCATGGGTTCGTGGCGTAAAGCATCGAGGGTGGTTGCTGATTGGGTCGCGAGCGGATGATTCTGCGGGGTAACCAATACCAGCGCCTGTTCGAACAACGGCCGTTGTTCGAGGACCTTTTGCGCCACCGGCAGCGTCACAATTCCCAAATCTAGATCGCCTCGGGCCACGTGTTCGGCGATGGCGTCCGACGACCGATTCACAAGCATCAGGCGCGCCTCGGGCATGCGTTTCGAAAAGGCGCTCATCACAGGGGGTAACGCATAGAGGGCGGTGGTATCGCTGGTCCCGACACGCAGTACCCGTCCCTGTCCTTCGCCGAAGTCGTCCATCTCGCGCACGAGGCTTTCGGCTTCCACCAAGATATGCCGGGCCCGTTCATACATGCGCTGGCCTACGGGCGTGAGCGTTCCCGCCCGTCGTTCCACCAAGGAGTGGCCCAGCTCGCGCTCAAGAGCTTTGATCTGTTGGCTTACCGCCGGCTGAGATCGGCGCATTCGTTCGGAGGCCAGCCGAAACCCGCCTGTTTCGGCAATGGCGCACAGACATCGGAGTTGGTCAAGGGTCATGCCCAGGTTCCTCGAGATCATCCAAAAAGGCTCGGATGACCGAATACGTGGCATGAGGCTGTTCGATCCACGGGAAATGGCCCGCATCGGCAATGACGGCGAACCGGCCTCCTGGCAAGGAATCGGCCAGTTGCGCTGCAAAGCGCGCCTCTCGCGGATCGGCTTCGCCGTGGACCACCAAGGCTGGAATATCGAGTTGTCGCGCTTCAGAAAAGAGGTCGCGCCGGCGAATCAGATCCTCCCAATCGGTCGCGGCGGCGGCATTGACGACATGACTGGGCCGATGGTCAGGATCGGGTAAATAGGCGGTTCGGTCTGCGCGGGCGAATTCGGTGGGCCGCAACAGGTTGGCCAGTTCCCGGTTGACTCGGTCGAGATCTGCCCCTTGGGCCTGGGCTCGCTCGGTTCGCAAATCCTCAAACTTCTGTCGTCCTTCCGGGCCCAACCGGGTGAGACGATTGCGGTGATACGCGTCATGCCAAGCAGGGTCAACTCCCGTACCGCTGATATACAGCAATCCGGTTGCCCGATCGCGATGGGCCAGGCAATAGGCCAGCGCCAATGCTGCGCCCCACGAATGTCCCCCCACCAGCCACCGGTCCAGATCAAAGTGGATCCGAATGGCCTCGAGGTCGGCGATGAAATCGGCTATGGTGTAGGATGCCGCTGCGGGACTATGGCCGACGCCCCGTTGGTGAAATCGGTATACCGCACAGCCTTCTCCGGCGATGTGCGCAGCCAAGCCCTCGATGTATCCGGTATGACCCGGTCCCCCATCGCACAACACGACCGGCCGTCCGACGCCCACACGCCAGACCCAAAGAGGCCCAGCCGACCCTTCGACATAGCGACCTAGTTGCTCTTCGTTCATAGATACCCTTGGATTCAACATCGAGTATAAGATTTTCTTATGGAGTATATCATAACATTTCATTTGACTTATCGGCCAATCCCGGGTATTGTGAACTCGGCACGGGGCTATTTGAGAACGGGACAGGCCTCGCAACGCGGGAGAAACCAATGGACGACGCGAAGAAATCCGGATTAAGCTACCGGGACGCTGGAGTAAATATCGACGCCTGGAACGATGCTCTGGGCACGATCAAGACGTTTGTCAACCGGACCTTTGACGACAATGTTTTACGGGACATCGGCTCGTTTGGGGCCATGTATCAGCTCGACCTGCAAGGCATGCAGGAGCCGGTGCTGGTGTCCAGCGTGGATGGCGTCGGTACCAAACTCAAGATCGCTTTTATGACGGGCAAACACGATACGGTGGGTATCGACTTGGTCTCCCATTGCGTGAACGACATCCTTGTGCAGGGGGCGAAACCAATATTTTTCCTGGATTACCTGGCCTGCGGCAAACTGGATACGAATGTAGTGGTTGAGGTGTTGCGGGGCGTAGCCAACGGCTGCCGCTATGCCGGTTGCGCCCTCATCGGCGGCGAGACGGCCGAAATGCCGGGCATGTATCAGACCGATGAATACGATCTGGCCGGTACCATTGTGGGCATTGTGGATCGTCAGCGAATCGTAGACGGCTCAACCATCCAGGAAGGTGATCTGCTCATCGGGCTTGGCTCTTCCGGTCTCCATACCAATGGATACAGCCTGGCCCGGAAGATCTGTTTCGAGGTAGCGGGACTGTCCTGCGACGACTCCATGCCGGGCGTAGGACGAACCGTGGGCGAAGCCCTGCTTGAACCGCACCGCTCGTACGCGAAAGTCATTCACATCCTCGCCCGTGTCGTCACCATCAAAGGCATGGCGCACATCACCGGCGGCGGGATCACCGATAATGTGCCTCGCATCTTGCCCGACGGTCTTGGGGTGAAGGTTGATCTTTCTACGTGGGAAGCTCCGCCCATCTTTGGGTTTCTCGAACGAACCGGCCAGGTATCCCAAGCCGAGATGCTGCGCACCTTCAACATGGGTATCGGCTATGTTATCGTCGTTTCACCGGATGACGCGCAACGGGCGCTGCATGTGTTAAATCAGGGCGGCGAGGCGGCCTTCCAGATTGGCACGGTCATTAGCGGCGAACAGCAAGTGTATTACGAAGGGGACATGACCTATGCCGCATCGCATTGAAGTGGGCATGCGGCCGGGGATGGGCGATCCGGCAGGCGACGCGGTTCGACGACGTATCGCCGATGATTTGCATATCGAAGTGGACGCGGTCCAGGTCATCGATGTGTATACGCTAAACATCAATCTCTCCGACGACGAACGCGAGCGGGCTCGTAGCGAGTTATTCACCGATCCGGTGATTCAGGAATCGGTGGGAAATGGCAGTCTCGATCGGTCTTATAACTACCTTATCGAAGTGGGATTTCGCCCGGGCGTGACGGACAACGTGGGCCGAAGCGCCGCCGAGGGCGTGGCCGACGTGATTGGGCGGAGTCTCGGGTCCGGCGAAGGGGTCTTCAAATCCACCCAATACCTGATTTCCGGTAACCTGCGGCGTGGCACATGCGAACACATTGCCCGTGACCTATTGGCCAACGAACTCATCGAACGTTGGGTTGTCAAGACACACGACGAAATGGCCGCTCTGCAGGGCGAATCCTTGCTCGGGCTTCCCATTGTTACCGACCAGAGCAGCCCTGAGGTACGGACCATCGACCTCGAAGTGTCGGACGATGATCTCATGCGGATCAGCCGCGACGGGATGCTCGCCCTTGATTTGCGAGAGATGCAGACCATTCAGGCCCATTACCGCGATGAGGCCATTCGAAAACGCCGAAAAGGGCTCGGACTATCGGAGGCGCCTACGGATATCGAACTCGAGATCCTCGCCCAGACTTGGTCCGAACACTGCAAGCACAAGATATTCAGCGCACGGGTTCACTTTACCGACGCCGATGGCGCGACCCGTGAGATCGACGGCCTGTTCAAGACATACATCAAGGGCACAACAGACGAAGTCAGCAAAAAAGTGGACTGGCTTGTGAGCGTGTTTCATGATAACGCAGGCCTGATCCGTTTCGACGAGAACTGGCATTTCGCCCTGAAAGCCGAGACCCACAACAGCCCCTCGGCCCTCGATCCCTATGGCGGGGCCATGACGGGTATCGTGGGCGTCAACCGCGACATCCTCGGCGCGGGGCTCGGATGCCGATGCATTCTAAATACGGACGTATTCTGTTTCGCGTCCCCCTTCCACGATAAAGATATCCCTGCCCGCCTCCTCCATCCCCGTCGGGTGTTGCGGGGAGTCCATCAGGGGGTTAAGGATGGCGGCAACGAGAGCGGCATTCCCGATGTGAACGGAGCCATTGTGTTTCACGAGCGCTTCTTGGGCAAGCCGTTGGTATTCTGCGGTACCGGCGGGTTGATCCCGGTAACAGTTGCCGGGCGTCCGAGTCATGAAAAAGCCGCCCGTCCCGGCGATCTGGTCGTCATGGTCGGCGGTCGTATCGGGAAGGACGGTATCCACGGCGCGACCTTCTCGTCGGAGGAGTTGCACGAAGGATCCCCGGCCACGGCCGTCCAGATCGGCGACCCCATTACGCAGAAGAAGATGGCCGATTTCATCCTCGAAGCCCGCGACCAGGGCCTGTTTACCTGCATCACCGACAACGGCGCCGGCGGGCTTTCGTCCAGTTTGGGTGAAATGGCCCAAAAACCCGGCGGTGTCGAGGTCCATCTTGATCGAGCTCCGTTGAAATACGCCGGCCTTGCCCCATGGGAGATCTTTCTTTCCGAAGCCCAGGAACGCATGTCGCTGTCTGTGCCGCCCGAGTGCATCGACGCCTTCAACCAACTTGCGGCAAAACATGCTGTGGAATCGACGGTGCTCGGAACCTTCACCGATTCCGGCTGGCTCGAATGCTATTACGAGGGCAAGCTCATCGGTTCCCTCGATATGACCTTTTTACACGACGGCGTGCCCAGGATGGAACTCGAAGCGCGATGGGAGCCGCCGACGCTGAAGCCCGAGGTGATCGTGGAAGACGCGGATCTCATCGATGATCTGAAGGGGGTCCTTGGCGCGCTCAATGTGTGCAGCAAAGAAACCTTCGTACGGATGTACGACCACGAAGTGTTGGCTCAGAGCGTGCTCAAGCAGTTTCAGGGCATCGACCACGATGGCCCGGGCGATGCGGGGGTGTTGCGGCCCGTACCCGAGTCCCATCGCGGCATCGCCATTGCCTGCGGTATCTGCCCCAAGTTCAGCGACATCGACACCTATCACATGATGGCCAATGCCATTGACGAGGCGGTCCGCAATCTGGTGGCTGTGGGGGCGCGCATGGGCGCGATTGCCGGACTCGACAATTTCTGCTGGCCCGATCCGGTACAAAGCGAGAAGACGCCCGACGGAGCGTACAAACTGGCCCAATTGGTCCGCTGCTGCGATGCCCTCTATGACACCTGCGTGGCCTACGACATTCCGCTTATCAGCGGTAAGGACAGCATGAAGAACGACTACAAGATCGGGGATACGAAGATCTCGATTCCACCGACCGTGTTGTTCACGGCGGCTGCGGTCCTTGACGACGTACGCCGGGTCGTGTCCATGGATGTGAAGAATCCCGGCGACGCCGTGTACGTGCTGGGCGAAACAAGGGATGAACTGGGCGGCAGCGAATATCTGGCCCTGCGCGGCCAGCTCGGCGTCCATGTACCAAGGGTAAATCCTGTAGCCGCGCGACGGCTATACGAAGCGCTGGCCGATGCCATCGCGAAAGGTTTGGTCGCCTCGTGTCACGACTGCTCGGACGGCGGATTGGGCGTGGCGTTGGCGGAGTCGGCCTTCGCGGGCGGATTCGGCATGGATATTGATATCCGTCCGATTGGTCTTGAGAGCAACATTGCCACGTTGTTCAGTGAATCAGCAAGCCGTTTTGTGGTAACCGTACCCCGCGACCACGCCGAGGCTTTCGAGACGGCGTTGGCCGGTCTGCCGGTGACCCGGTTGGGCGCGGTCATTCCGGAAGAAGTGTTTCGACTGCGGGGACACAACGGAGCTAGGGGCGAAGCGCCGTTGATCGATCTCAAAACGGCCTGGCAACGGCCCCTGCAATGGTAGCCCATGACATGGAAAAGGCAAGTCGGACTGTGGACGTACACACGCTGGTTATCACGGGTTTTGGCATCAACTGCGACAACGAAACAGCCCATGCCTTTCAACGGGCAGGGTCAAAAGCGGAACGGGTCCATCTGAACGATTTAATCGCCGACCCGGCCTTGCTTGATCGGTTTCAGATCCTGGCCGTGCCGGGCGGGTTTTCCTTCGGCGATGACGTGGCCTCGGGCCGCATTTTCGCCAATCGCCTGCGCTACCGGCTCGGCGATGCGTTACAGGCCTTCGTCGCGGCGGGCAAACTGGCCATTGGCATTTGCAACGGGTTCCAGGTGCTGGTCAAAATGGGCATGCTGCCCCTGTTTGACGGCGAGTTCAGACCCGAGACGACCTTAACGCACAATGACTCGGGCCGATTCGAAGACCGCTGGGTCCAGCTGACCGCCGATCCGGCCACGTCTTGTGTCTGGCTTGGCAGGGGCGTGGAAAACGGTACGCTTATCAACCGCATCGAGCTGCCGGTGCGCCACGGCGAGGGCAAGTTCATCCCTCAGAACGACGCCGTTCTCGAACGACTACGCGCGAACGGCCAAGTGGCCCTACGCTATACCCAGCCCGACGGCGTTCCGGCCCGGGGCGATTATCCGGCCAATCCCAACGGTTCCGTCGATGACATCGCGGCGATTTGCGACCCCTCGGGGCGAATCTTTGGGCTCATGCCCCATCCCGAAGCCTATACCTGTTATACGCACCATCCGTGTTGGACCCGACGGCCTGAGCCGGAATGTCCCGACGGGGCCGGCCTTGGCCTGTTCCGTAATGCGGTTCGCTATGCGCAGGATAAGCTGCTCTAGGTCATTTGTATTCGCCTGGGCAATGCTCGTACCAAGCACAAAATGACATGGAGGGCATTGCATAATGAACACAGGTCGCACAATGACATACGCTATCGGGGGAATGACGCTATTGCTTGCCGTTCTGGCCCCCGCGCAGGGCACGGCGGAGCAGGGTGAAAACCAACTCTCGCACATCACAACCATTCATTTTGAGA
>PWNM01000317.1 GCA_003557825.1 Candidatus Hydrogenedentota bacterium
ACCCAGTTGGCGACAAGACTACTTTCAGGGCTCGACCGGCGGGCAACTGACCAGCATGACCCTGCGACGGACCTTTTTGCAGGAAGCCGTGGACGAACCCTGGGTGGATGCGGTCCGATTTGAGTACGAGGGTCTGCCCATAGGCGACGAGTGGGACCACCTCGCGTTGTCCGATACGTACGAACGGCGACCCCGGTAGTTCGAAGCCAAAACCAAGGAGATAGCGCCCATGGGTAGTGCGATTCAGATGGCCCTTGTGTTTACCGCAGCCGCCATGACCATGCAAGGCGAGGCGGAAGACCCCGTCGATCTACGCGTCATGAGCTTCAATGTGCGCTATGCCACGGCTCCCGACGGCCAAAATGCCTGGGAGCATCGTAAGGACATCCTGATCAACGCCATCCGCTACGAGGCGCCTGACATTATCGGCACTCAAGAATGCCTGGAAGTCCAAGCCGAGTATATCGCGGAGTCGCTGCCCGAATACCGGTGGTTTGGCGTGGGCCGCGAAGCCGATGGCACCGGCGAACACGGGGTCATCCTCTATCGCCATGATCTCCTGGCTCCCATCAAAACCGGCAATTTCTGGCTGTCCGAAACCCCCGATGTGCCCGGCAGCATGTCGTGGGAGACCGCCTGCACCCGTATGGTCACCTGGGCCCGATTTCATCACTTGCCCACAGGCCGCATGTTCCACGTATTCAACACCCATTTTGACCACCGAAGCGAAGAGGCCCGCCTCCAAAGCGCCCAGATGCTACGGAGGCGGGTCGATACCATCGAGGGCCCGGTGGTCGTCCTGGGCGATTTCAACGCCAAAGGAGGCGACAGCGCCCCTTGGTCTATCCTGACTGAAGGCGACCTCGACGACGCTTGGGACATCGCCGACGAGACCATCGGCCCTTCCCATACCTTCTGCCGTTTCGAACCGCCCCAGCCCGACCACGACAACCGCATCGACTGGATCCTCGTCCGCCGCCCCATCACCGTGACCCGTTGCGAGACCATGACCTACAACGAAGACGGCCGCTACCCTTCCGACCACTTCCCCGTCGTCGCGGATTTGGGGTTGTAGGGGATGAGGTCATGCCTGGAATAGTAAGAGTAAGTCAGGAGACCATTAGCCAATACTCGTTTCCGTGAACCTTCCCCTCGATTTGGTGTCCAATAGGGTAAGGAAGTTCAAACCCCAACCGATAAGGAGACCGGATCATGAACCGGAAACTGGTTTATGGAGTAGCGTTGTGCATGGCGGGAATGGTAGTTTGTGGCTCTGGAACTACGGAGAACACCACCATGCCGGAACCATCGGAATATGTGGCGGCCGAGGCGACCAATCAGTTCGCCATGGACCTATATCAGCGGCTGCGGCACGACGAAGGAAACCTGTTTTTCTCGCCCTATAGCATCACGAGCGCCCTGGCCATGACTTGGGCCGGCGCCCGGGGGGAAACGGCCGCTGAAATGGCCGAGACCCTGCGTTTTGGTGTTCCCGAGGAGGCGATGCACGAAGGGTTCAAGGCTTTGAATGCCTTAGTCAATGCGCCATCCGACGCTGTGGCGTTGCGTGTCGCCAATGCCCTCTGGGGACAAATGGAGTACGAGTTTCTCCAGGAATACCTCGATTTGGTTGAAACCCATTACGGCGGAGCCTTAGAAACCCTGGATTTTGTTCACGACCCCGATGGATCTCGACAGATCATCAACGCCTGGGTCGAAGACAAGACGGAAGACCGCATCAAGGACCTATTGCCCGAGGGTTCCATCGATCCATTGACGCGCTTGGTGCTGACGAACGCCATCTATTTCAAAGGAACCTGGGAACACGAGTTCAACCCGGACCAAACCCGGGATGAGCCGTTTTACCTGCTCGACGGGACCGAGGTTGAAGTCCCAATGATGCATCAGCGGCGACGCTTTCCTTACGCGGAGAACGAAGCGGTTCACGCCGTCCGCTTGCCCTATCAAGGGGGCGACATGTCCATGCTGGTCTTGCTGCCCAAGGAACGGGACGGGCTGCCGGCCATTGAAGCGAACCTGGATACGGCGTATCTAGACGACCTGATCGATCAGATGCGCATGCAGGAGGTTCGGCTCGGGCTGCCTCGGTTTACGACGACAAGCGACTTCTCCATGGCCCAAATGCTTCGGGCGATGGGTATGCCCCGCGCCTTCAATCCGGAAGAAGCCGACTTCTCCGGCATGACCGGAGACCGGGAGCTGTACATTTCGGATGTGATTCACAAAGCCTTCATCGAAGTGAACGAAGAAGGCACCGAAGCCGCCGCGGCCACGGGCGTGACCATGCGGGCCACTTCGGCCATGCCCCAAGAACCGGTCGAGTTTATCGTGGACCGGCCCTTCCTGCTGGTGCTGCGTCACGAACCGTCGGGCGCCATGCTCTTTGTCGGCCGCATCGTGGATCCCCGCGACTGACCCCCGCCCATCACCCCCTACACCGATTCCGAAGGCGGAGAGGAAGTTGCCCGCCTTCGGAATAGCGTTATATGATGCTGGGGTTTGCTCTGTAAGGTACGGGCATGGAGAGGTGTGCCCGCAACGCGATAACCCCAAGACATAAACGATGAAGTGAGGTACTCCCATGGCGTTTGATATTGATATGATCCGGAAAGTCTATGCCACCCTACCCGACCGGGTGGCCGCGGCCCGCAAGACCATCGGCCGTCCCATGACACTCTCCGAAAAGATACTGTATAGCCACCTATGGAACGACATCCCCGAGAAACCGTTCACCCGGGGAGACGATTACGTGGACTTTGCCCCCGACCGCGTGGCCATGCAAGACGCCACGGCCCAGATGGCGTTGCTTCAGTTTATGCAAGCGGGTAAATCCCAGACCGCGGTCCCTTCAACGGTTCACTGCGACCACCTCATTCTGGCCGAAACCGGCGCAAAAGCGGACCTGATCAAGTCGCTGGACGTGAACAAAGAGGTCTTCGATTTCCTCGCCTCTGTGTCGAAAAAATACGGCATTGGCTTCTGGAAACCCGGCGCGGGCATCATCCATCAGGTGGTGCTCGAAAACTACGCCTTCCCCGGCGGCATGATGATCGGTACCGACTCGCACACCCCCAACGCGGGCGGCCTCGGCATGGTGGCCATTGGCGTAGGCGGCGCGGATGCCGTGGATGTCATGGCGGGCATGCCGTGGGAGCTCAAATTCCCGAAGCTCATCGGCGTACGCCTCACGGGCGAGATGGGC
>PWNM01000483.1 GCA_003557825.1 Candidatus Hydrogenedentota bacterium
ATCTCGTGGTCGACGGCAGCTTCCTGCGGCCGTGGGAGGACGAGGCGTACGCGGAGGTGGTGCTCGGGTTCCTGGGGCGGCACTTCGGGCGCTGACGGGCGGGCGGGCGAGAGCGTCACGACGGCGCCCAAACTGCCGACCTATGCCTGCCTCCCGGCGGCGACGCCGGAAGGGGAGTTTGCCGCGGCCTGCGTCGTGCGAGCCGTCAGCCTACGGAGAGAGCTCCTCGTCGCGCTCCCGGAGCGACGCGGATGGCATGCCGAGGCGAGGACAGCGACGAGTGGCCTTCGGACCTCAGCGTTCGCTCGATCGAACCACGCCGTCTGGCCACGCCCCGAGCGCGAAGGTCTCGACCAACTCCGTGACCGCCACCTGGCGCTCGTTCCAGACGTGGTGCCCAGCCCCCTCGAAGACCGCAACGCCGACGTTGGGCAGGGCATCTGCGTAGGCGCGCACGCCAGCGATCGGCCAGTTCTCTCGCGTGCCGTAGATGAGCAGGACGTTTGCCTGGAGGCCGGCGGCGAGGTCTGTCCAGTCCCAGGCGCCGAGGCTGGCGAACATGCCGCGTTGTGCGGGGCCGCCGACGATGCGCTCGTTGGGATACTGACACACGTTCGCGGCCACCAGCGGGGCCATGTGGTCGAGCGACGCGTACGACCCTGAGAAACTGAGATAGCTGTCGACAACGCAGTGGCCGTAGGGGTCACGCTCCGCGCGACCGTCCGACTCCATCGCCTGCAGCTCTGCGCGTTCGCTCTCGAGCTCGTGGACGATCGGGTCGTCACCCGGGCCCATCATGCGCTGTGCGATCGGCAGAGGTCCGAGGGCGATCACGCTTTCGACGCGGTCGGGGTGGCGGGCGGCGTAGTTCAGCGCCACGTTCGCCCAGATGGAGATGCCGAGGTACGTGATGCGGTCTGCGCCGAAGTGACGTCGAATCGCCTCGGCGTCGGCGATCTCGGCGTCGATGCCGTATCGTGCCGGGTCGTCCGGGTAGGAAGACAGGCCGCGGCCGCGCGGGTCCCACGTCACGACGTTGAGTCGCTCGAGCGCCTCGCCGAAGGTGTAGACGAGCACGAGCCGGTTGGGAATGAAGAGCGTCGGCGTCTCCGTGCCGTAGCGCTCGTAGTACAGCCGTACGTCGTCCTCGACGTGCAGGAAGCCGGCTTCGGTCGCCCTCGGATGGCCTCCGGCGGTCGCGATCCCGAGCCATAGCATGGCGAGCAACACGGTTGTCGTGACGAGCGGGTGTGGGGTCGTTCGTGATCCCGGCATTGTCCCTCCCTGGTGTCGCGGACCGCTGATCGGTCCGTTGCGCGACGCTACGGACAGGGATGTGACGTCATCGTGAGCGCTTGCGACCCGAAACGATCGCGGTGGACGCGTCGAGCCCTCGCGCCACGGCGTCCGCGATGGCGTCTGGATCCATGGTGACGTCGTCCTCCTGCCGAGCCGCACCGGGCCTCTGACCGCTCACGGTGCGTGGCAACGCCCGCCTTACGGCGAACGGCAGTAGTGCCGCCTGATGGCGGAGCGCGCGAGCGACACGACCGTCAGGGTCGTCAAGGAGCGGGAGCGCGGCTGCGCAGGCCGACAGCAGGAGCGGAACTAGCGGGTCGACGCGGGCCACACGTAGGGCCTCACCGAGGTTCTCGAGCGCTTCCGTGCTGTCATGCGCGGCGATACTGCAGCGCGCCGCGAGCACCAGGGCCGTCCCTAGGCGGAGCCGTTGCTGCCAGCGCATCGGTGCGGCATCCGTAAGGGCCAGTGCGGTGGCGGCGCAGCTCGCTGCGGTGGCTAGTTCGCCACGCTCGAGCGCTAGCTCCACGCGCAGCGCGAGACCCTTCAGCGTGGAGGCCGCCGGCGCTCCGGGGTCGAGGTACGCGGCCAACCCGTCGCCGTCATCAAGTAGCCAGCTCGCCCAAGCCAGCACCGCTCGCACGTCGTGTGCCTCCGTTGGGAACTGCGACTCGAACGGTTGGAACAGCCGCACTGCCTCGAGCGCGTGGGAGCGAGCGCCGCCGGCGTCCCCCATACCCACTCGGACCCATGCGCAGGTGTGCAGGCGCCGAGCCTCGTGCAATGGACTCCAAGCGGCGGCCCGCTCAAGGCGCAGCGCCTCGTCTGCCTGCGCGAGAGCATCGCCGAACCGTCCAGATAGCGCGACGGTGAGCGATGCGTGTTGATCGAGGAGATCTGCGCGCAGGTCGTGGTTACCGGTCACCCGGAGGTGCGCGTCGGCGACCGCGAAGCGTTCGTCCCCTTCGACTTGAGAGCGTGAGAGCGCGTGCAGGCTGGTTAGTGCGAGGCCGAGGTAGTGAGGCTCGTCGAGGCCGCGGTACAGCGCGGCGGACGACTCGAGGCTCGAGAACGCCTCATCGAGACGACCGACCGCCTCGGCTGCCATCCCGTGACGGAAGAGGCCCCACGCGAGGTCGCGCTCACTGCCCTCGCGACGCAACACGGCGACCGCTCGCGTGCGGCGCTCGTACGCCTCCTCGTGTCGACCTTCGAAGGTCGCGGCAGCGGAGTCGAAGACCTCGAGCATGGCCCATGCTGCCGACTCGGCTGGGACCGCGGCAAGCGCCGCGCGGTGTAGCTCGCTCCAGCGTGCCGCCCGGCCAGCGAGCGCGTAAGAGAGACCGAGGGTGGGTCCGCCCGCCTTGAGCGCGTCCCACCAACCATGCGCCACGGCATGGTGCCAAGCGGCCTCGACGTTGGCGTGGTCGCGCTGCAGTGCCGCCATGACGGCGGCGGGCTCCGGTCCGTGCCCTTCACGCTCCCAGGTGTCTAGTCGAGCGAGGAAGCAGCGCGCGTGCCGCTCGGCGGCGGCCGAACGCACCTCCGAGGCGTCTCCTGCTCGCTCGCGGACGAACGCTGCGATCAGGGGGTGCTGGCTGTAGCGGCCGTCGCTGTCGAGGTTGAGGAACGAGGCGTTGCGTAGCGCCAGGAGCTGCGGCAAGCCGGCGCTCGCAACCTCGCGCGCAGCTGCGTCGTCGAAACCGTCGCGCAGCACGGAGAGCTGGACCAGGGTCGTCTGAGCACCCTCGGGCAGCGCATCCCAGGAAGCTTCGAAGACACGTCGAACGCTGCCGTGAGGAGCGTCGGGGTCGGCCTCGACGTCATGCAGAACGGCTAGACCGTGCCGCAGCTCTTCGGCGATGCGCACGAGTGGCAACACGCGTGCCCATCCCGCCGCGAGTTCCAGCGCCAGCCGCATGCC
>PWNM01000546.1 GCA_003557825.1 Candidatus Hydrogenedentota bacterium
CACACCACAGCCGTACACCTTCTCGAAGCGGGCGTCGAACTCAACGTCATCCGGGCTTGGCTCGGGCACGCCAGCATCGATACCACCAACCGCTACGCCCAGATCAACACCCGCACCAAGGAAGCCGCACTCGAAGCCTGCCTACCCCCGACCGGCTCATTCCCAAACAAGCCAATCTGGCGCGACGACGAGAACCTCCTCGCCTGGCTGCAGAGCCTGTAAACCATTATGTGCCCAAGCGCACGCGCGCCACCCGACCAGAACGGCATCACGCACGCCACCGCCACATAACCAGCGAGGGCACACTACATGCTCAACCTCTTCCTCGGCATCCGGCCTCCAATCGAGGCACGGTACGCCGCTCAAGCTCCCGCACCCCCCACCCGGGGTGGGCGGCCGGGAACCCTCGGAATCAGCGGCCGCTTAGCGTCGGAACAGGTGGCCGGATAACCTCGGAGTCAGTGGCCGGAAAGCGTCGGAATACCCATACGGGCATGGACGGCACTGGCACACGGGCACGTGGGCGTTCGGGGAGTTTTCAGCGCCTCGTGGGGCGCGCTTCCGGGGGCACCGTACGGCCTCTGAGCAACACCGTGTCGCTTTTCTGGTGGAAAAGCACGGAAGGCCAACCACCCGAAGAAGGACGAGGCCTCGGCACTGATCGAGGCCCGGCCTTGGGCTTGGACGTGTCCTTCCAGATGGCGGGGGCGCCACTTCGACGCCCCCGTTTCAGCGATACGCGCTGGTATCGCCGTTGGTCTCGCACTCTGCGGGGGCGTGAAGGAAATGCCGAGCGATGTAGGGTGGGAGAATGCCAAAGGCAGCCAAGTGGTTTAGGCGATTAGGCCGAGCCGAGAAGAGCGCTGTGATTGGCCTGGTCGGCGTTCTTGCGGCAGCCCTCATTATGGCAGCCGCCACGATCGCGTCAGCAATCATTGGCTCTCAACCACCGCAAGGCGCCTCAGCCTCAGGGGTTCTTGCAGAGCAACCGGAGGGCGCGAGCCTTCAGGACATCAACGATGCCCTAAGTGAGCTGAGCGGATTGGTAATGACACTTGCATCAGAAGGTGATGACGGTGACCGTAGCACGGCCATCGAAGAAGTCGACCTCGCAGCATCTCTTCGAGACTGCGTGGCTGGTGCGCTAGTGTTGCGCGATCGAAACGCCGATGGACATTATGACGAGGGCGTGTTCCTTGGCTTTTCGGTAGCGCCCAGCATGGCTTCGGACGCCATCAATACGGCATACGCCGTTGCATCCCTCAGGGCACACACAGAAGCTGGTAGGTGGGCTGAAGGGGTCAAGGTAGACTTCTACTCGGAATACATAGACGAGGCCGTGATGGAGCGGATTACGGTGTCGGCAGAAGCGGCCCTGAAACGTGCCGCTAGTTCGGCCATTCGTGCAGTAGCCCTGGGCGATGGCCAGATCTGTGTTGCGGTTGAGTTGCTGGTTTGGCTTGACTCAGCGCGCTGAGCGCCGCGTCAGGCGGTTCTCGGTGTTATCACTGCACGGCGGCCGCTCCCCACCGGCGTGTAAACGGCGCCGGTCACAGGGCTTGAGCGCAACCTGCAAGCAACCTTCGGCAGTCCACACGCAACCTTGGCGCAGCCCGTGACGGTGTAGGGCATCTGACGGCCTCACAAGAAGCCCCAGGACGCGGTCGAACACGCGCTCGGGGGCTAGTCTGGGGGTCCCTGGTAGATCAGGGCCGATCCGGTCTCGCGCGACCTCGATGCAACTCCCGTTCCGCTACGCGCCGCGTCGCAACTCCCTGACGAACGCCGCGACTTGCGCCTCGGTGCCCTTCGCGTACCGCTGCGTCGTCACCACGCTGGCGTGCCGTAACGCCACTCGGCCGGCCTCGATCCCGAGGCTGCGCACCACGTCCGTGCCGAAGCGATGCCGCAACCGAAGCAGGCTCATCGTGCTGCCGCGCTTCGGGCTGCCCCTCTCCTGGTCGCACTATTCCGGTAGTGCTTCGATAGCGCCGGCGCGCTCAGCCAGGAACCACGCCCTCGCTGCTACAATCAACCACAACCGCATTCATCATCTCCCCACTCAAGGAGATACCCAACGGCCAAGGGAGGCCGCAGTATGGCACCACGCGACGTACGCGACCAACTACTACTGCGCTGCCTTGCCTTCCTACGCTACCGCCTCACAAGCCTTCAACCACTATCCTGCGATGACCTCACCCTTGAGCCCATGAGCGACGGCAGGCTCGACGCCGCAGCACGCCTCCTCGCAGACCACCTCGGGCTAAGCAGCCTCCGCTGCAGCGTCATCGAGGCCCTCATCCGACCACACCACGGCGGCCGCACCGAACTCTGGTTCGGACAACGCGACATCACCATCGAGATCTCACGAACCGCCCGCGAGACCTCACCCTCAGCCCTATGCGTCCTAGCGCACGAACTCAGCCGCAAGGTCCTGTACGACCGAGGCGTCCACCACGAAGATCTCCTACACGAAACCCTGACCGATGTTGCAGCCGTGTTCCTCGGCTTCGGCAAACTCCTCCTGAACGGGTACGAGCACCGCTCACGCCACCCAGGCGCTACCGGCGAGATGATCGGCGGCCAGGCTCACTTCGGCTACCTATCCCCTCACGAGGTCGCCTTCACACACGCCGCCGTCTGCAACATGCGCCGCGCCAGCCACGACGACCTGACACTCGGGCTCTCACCGTTTGCGCACCAGATCATGAACGACGTCCTAAGTCACCCACACCTCGCCAACTGTCTGAGCAACGTTCACATGCTCGCACCCAGCCTCACCTACCGCTAACCCGCTCACGAACCCGTAGCCACGACAGGCTGTTCCTTCCGCAAGCGGCATCGTTACAGGCATCGAACCGTCTGATCGGGAGTCAATCGGCGACCCGTCTTCCGGCCCAACAGACTCTAGTCGACCCTCGACGAGCCACTCCCTTGCTGCCGACTTATCGGAGCGAATGGCCAGCGTCGACTACGCGCTCACACCACCGACCGCCTCAGCGCGGTGGCTCCACCTAAACAGAAGCCAAAGGCTACTCAAACGTCTTGAACCGCCGCTCAATGATGAACTTGACAATGTCTTTGCGCCCCCGATGATCACTGCGCATAGTTGATGGTGACGGTGGTGGTAGTGTCGGCGGTGACAGTGAAGGTCGAGCTGGTCGGGGTGGGATTGTACGTGACGCCGCCGGTGGTGACAGGCCACGCACTCATGGTGTAA
>PWNM01000636.1 GCA_003557825.1 Candidatus Hydrogenedentota bacterium
AAAGACCGTCCGCGGGTGGCCATTTCCGCAAAGCTGGTGTCCAATTTGATTGTGGCGGCGGGAGCCGACCGGGTGTTGACGGTCGACCTACACTGCGGGCAGATCCAGAGTTTTTTCGATATCCCCGTCGATCACCTCAGTGGCGAGGTAACCTTTGCGGGATATTTCAACGAAATAAAAGAAGACAATTTTGTCGTAATCAGCCCCGACACGGGAAGCGTTCAACGGGTGCGCGAGTTTGCGCGGCGGCTCGATGTCCCCTTGGGAATCGTAGACAAGCGGCGTCCGAAGGCCAACACAAGCGAAGTAATGAACGTGATCGGCGATGTCTCGGGCAAACATGCCCTGATATTCGACGATATGATCGACACAGGCGGCACATTGGTCAAGGCCGCGCAAGCGCTTATGGACCGGGGAGCCATTGATGTAAAGGCATGCGCGACCCACGCCGTATTCAGCGGTGACGCAGTCGACCTTATTACGGAGAGCATGCTCACGGAAGTGGTGGTCACCGATACGATCCCGTTGCGGCCGAACGCGGAAGCCTGCCCGAAGATACGGGTGTTAAGTTGCGCGTCGCTGGTGGGTGAAGCCATTCGCCGCATTCACGAAGAAGAATCTGTCAGTATCCTGTTTAAGTAATCCTTTCGGAGGAAGTGAAAGACATGGAAATCCCAACGCTTAAGGCGAATAGCCGCTCGACGGACGGTAAGGGCGCAGCGCGTCGGACCCGGGCAGCTGGCAAAGTTCCCGCGGTGCTCTACGGCGGAACCGGCGAACCGGTCAGCATCCAGCTGGACTACGGCGAGTTCGAGAGCCTGCTCCAACACCATGCGGGCGAACAGATGGTGGTCAACCTCAACGTCGAAGACAAGTCCGACTGGAGCAGCCCCGCGTTTCTCAAGGTGGTGCAGCATCATCCGCTGCGCGGCGATGTTCAGCATGTTGATTTCATCCGTATCCGCCTTGACGAGAAAATTGTCGTATCGGTACCGTTGACACTGACGGGCCGGCCCAAGGGCGTAGTAGACGAAGGCGGCGTCCTCGATCATCAGCTTCGCGAGATCGAGCTGGAATGCCTGGCGACGGAGATTCCGGAAGAGATCACCATCGATGTCAGCCATCTTGACATCGGCGACAGCATCCACGTCAGCGACGTGAAGGTTCCAGGCAGCGCCGAGATTATCACGGATACAGACCGCGCCGTAGCGGCGGTGCATATGCCGCGGGTCATCAAGTCGCTCGAAGAAGAAGAAGCCGAGTTGGCCGAGGCGGAAGCTGAAGCAGAGGCCGAAGCCGAAGAAGCCGAGGAATCGGAAGAAGACTAGGGTGGCCGCAGTGCATACGCGATGGGCGGCATGAACCAGACAGGTTCGGGACCTCCCCGACGAAGACTCGTCGTCGGGCTGGGAAATCCTGGCGCTCAATATCGCAATACGCGGCACAATATTGGGTTTATGGTGCTCGATCGCATTGCGGACCGGCTCGGCGTGGCATTTTCCCGCGAGAAGTTCGAAGGACTTTACGCGGAAGGCCGCCACGAAGGCGTACCGGTTACCCTACTTAAGCCGCTGACCTTTATGAACCGAAGCGGGCGGTCCGTGGCGCAAGCCGCGCGCAACGCCATTCCGGAGCCTGAGAATATTCTTGTAGTGGTCGATGATGTGCATTTGCCGTTGGGTACGTTGCGTTTGCGGGCGCAGGGAAGCGCAGGGGGCCACAACGGCCTGAAATCGATCATACAGCAGTTGGGAACGCAGGCGTTTCCACGCTTACGTATCGGCATCGGACGGCGCGATGCCGACGGCGAACTCACGGGCCATGTGCTCGGACGATTCACCCCTGACGAAAAAGGCGCCATTGAAGAGGCCCGGGATCGCGCCACGGATGCGGCGTTGACATTTGTCGTCGCCGGAATCGAGCGCGCCATGAATGCCTATAACATATCGCCCAAACAAACCGGCCCCACGAAGCCGGATAGCAATCGGGAGTAACCATGCGACACACCATTAGCGTCCTTGTCGAGAATCATTTTGGCGTCCTGGCGCGGGTATCGGGGTTGTTCAGTGCCCGGGGATACAATATTGACAGTTTGTGCGTGGCCGAAACAGACGACCCGAGCATCTCGAGGATGACCCTTGTAGTCCGGGGCGACGACCGGGTGCTCGAACAGATCATCAAGCAGCTCAATAAACTGGTGGACACCATCGAGGTCATCGATCTAACGCAAGAGGATCACGTCGAACGCGAGTTGGTTATGGTGAAGATCGGAGCCAATAACAAGGTTCGCGGCGAAGTGGTCGAAATTGCCAACATCTTCAGAGCCAAAGTGATCGATATTGGGTGTGATGCCATGACCATCGAAGCTACCGGTTCGCAGGATAAAGTGAGGGCGTTTATCGATATGATGCACCCCTTTGGGATTAAGGAACTCGTGCGAACGGGCAACGTGGCCATCGCCCGGTCGCCCAAATAGACGCATCCCCGGGCACAAGACGCGCCGTCAGCCTCTTCGTCCCTAGAAACATCAGGGACTGTGCGGCGTTCCATTTGCGCGTGAGGCTTGTTTTGTAGATAATATTCAGTTGGACAGTGCGGTACTGCCCTTTCATTTGAATCATTCGCTCGACCAGGGCCCGCCGGTGGAGACACCCGCGTACCCAAGGAGGACCGCCGTTTGAAGACGTTGTTGCGCCTGCAAGACCTGGATTTGCGTATCAAGGCATGCCGCGACCGCGAAGGGGAGATCCCCAAGCAAAAGAACCGGTTCAATGTTCAGCGCGAGCGACTACAAACCGAACTCCAAGAACGGGAACAGGCCTACAAAGCGTTGCAGATAGAACAACGCACCTGTGAAACGGAGATCGAACAGATGCAGGCCCAAGTGGCCAAGTATCAAGATCAACTCCTCAAGGTCAAGAAGAACGACGAATATCAAGCCCTCACCCATGAAATCGACGCCCTCAAGAAGCACATCGGTCAAAAAGAAGAACGCATCCTCTCTCTGATGATTGAAATCGACGACGCCAAAGCTCGGTACGAAGAGGATAAAAAACGCATCGCCGAAGAACTCGAAAGAATCGATGCGGAATGCGCTGCCATTGATACCGAACTCGAAGAAGCCATAGCGGCCCGCAAGGAACTCGAACAACAACGGCAACCCCTGGCCGAACAGGTGGATCCAAAGTTACGCACGCTGTACGAGCGGATCCTCGCGAAACGACCGGGAAGCCGGGCCGTGGTGTCGTTGCGGGGAGAGTACTGCTCCGGTTGTAACATGAAGGTGTTGCCCCAGGTGGTCAACGAGGTTCTTGGCGGCAAAGTACACACATGCAACCATTGTGGCCGGATTCTGTATTATCAGGAAGAGATGGAAGAAGAACGCGCCAACGCGCAATAGGGCTGAGTAGGACTTATGTCATTCTTAAAACGCAGACGATTTGTATCGGTTATCGGTCGAAAGAGCGGATTGCCCGAAGGGCTTTGGCTCAAATGCCACGGATGCAAAAAACCGGTTTTTCACAAAGACGTGCAGGAAAATCAGATGGTCTGCACGCTTTGCGGGCACCATTATCGCGTAAAAGCCCGAAAACGGCTCACCTGGATGGTGGATCCCGATACATTCGAGGAAACCCATACCGAGATTGAAAGCGCCGATCCCTTGGGCTTCGTCATCCCCGAGGTGGACTTTTCCTATCCGGAGAAAATCGCTCAGTCGAAACAGAAATCCGGGTTGAACGAAGCGGCCGTCACGGGATTCGGTTCCATCGAGGGAATCCGTACCGTGCTCGGCGTGATGGATTTTACCTTCCGGGGCGGCAGCATGGGTTCGGCGTTGGGCGAAAAGTTTTGCTTGGCGGCCGAAGATGCCATCCGCAAACAGCTCCCCTTTGTCATGGTAACGGCCTCGGGCGGCGCACGCATGGAGGAAGGCATCCTCAGCCTGATGCAGATGGCCAAAACCGCCGATGCCGTCCACGCGATGAACGAGGCCTCCGTGCCATATATCGTCGTGCTGACCAATCCCACCACGGGCGGGGTATATGCCTCCTTTGCAAGTTTGGGCGACATTACCATTGCCGAGCCGGGGGCGCATATCGGATTCGCCGGTCCGCGATTGATCGAGGGAGCGCTCAAGGTAAAACTGCCCGAAGGTTTCCAGTCTGCCGAGTATCAGTTCAAGAACGGATTCATCGACATGCTCGTGGCCCGTCCCGAGTTGCGTTCGACCTTAGGCCGTTTGTTGCGTTACCTCAGCCCCCAGGCGCGGGAAGCGGAAGAAGGGATGCTCTGTTGATTCGGATTGGGGCGCCGGTTTCGCCTAGCGGAGCCTCGGCCCATGGATGAACGGGATTACCTGGTCTCCCTCGAACGGTTCGGCATCAAGCTTGGGCTCGAAAACATCGCCCGGCTGTTGCGCGCAGCAGACGATCCACACTTGGCGATCCCCGTCGTCCACGTAGCCGGTACAAACGGCAAGGGCAGCGTGGTGGCCATGCTCGATGCCATATTCCATGCTGCCGGCTATCATACCGTCCGCTATACGAGCCCCCACCTCATGGTGCTCAACGAACGGTTCCTTCAGGATATGCAACCCATCTCGGATGCCGACCTCGATGACCAGATCCGGTTTTTCCGAGCCGTGGCCGAAACAATGGACCCGCCGCCGACCTTCTTCGAATTTGTAACTGCCATGGCGTTTCGTTGGTTCGCGGCGGTCGGAGCCGATGTGGCGCTTGTCGAAGTGGGCTTGGGCGGACGATTCGACGCCACCAACATCGTCCAACCTACGGCTACGGCCATTACCAATATCGACCTCGAACATCAACGGTACCTGGGCGATACCCTCGAACTGATTGCTTTTGAAAAGGCCGGCATTCTTAAAGCGGGCGTACCCGCCGTCGTCGGTGAAACCCGGCCCGGGCCGCTGGACGTGATTCTCCAGCGGGCGCAGGAGCTCGATGTACCCGTGCGGCTGCTGGACAGCGACTTCCGCTATAGTCTTGAAGGCACTCCGTTCGACCATCGGTTTACCTATACGAACGACCACTTTGAACTCGGTCCTATTCCGTTGGGCATGGCGGGCAGCTATCAGGGGGAGAATGCCGCCCTGGCGGTAGCGTTGGTCGAAGGCCTTCGCGACACCTATCCTGCCCTAACGAGCGAGGCCATTACGGAGGGGTTACGCGATGCCCGGTGGCCCTGTCGCCTCGAAAAGGTGCTCGAACATCCGCCGGTCATCATCGACGTGGCCCACAACCACGCAGGCGCAATAAAACTGGCCGAACAGCTCAATCGGTGCGTCATCGTGATGGCCGTTTCGTCGGACAAGGCTGCGGAACAAATGATCGCCGCCCTCGCGCCCCGAGCTGCGGAACTCATTCTTACCCAGTTTTCGGGCTCCCGCGCCTTGCCCGTCTCCGACCTGTGCGCCGCAGCGAGTACGCTCCCCCATCACCGCGCCGAAACCCTGGCCGAGGCCATCGATTTGGGAGTTTCTCTGGCTTCGGACACGACGCCGCTTTTCATAACGGGATCCATTTTCACCGCCGGCGAGGCCCGAGCCCTGCTGATCGAACGGCATGGCGCCGCTCCTATTCGGTTTTAGGCGCAGGGAACAAAAACGGCGTAGTCCCGCGTTTCATTTGGGTTTCGGCACCAATACAGTTATACTGTTGGGTAAGAGAAACACCGTGTAGGACTCAGATTTTTTCTGAACCAAAACGGTCGATTGTAAGGCGCTGTACGTATTGATGGACTCAACGCCCTGGAGTGCAGAACACTGGCGGAAATTCGAACGTCGGTGTATTGATGATGCCCAGCGTACCGAAAGCGACGAGGACGCGTGGTACATCCTGTCCCGTTATGCCCGCATCGTATTACGTACCTACAGTACGAGCTTCTTTATCGTGACGCGGTTCTTGCCGTCCGTTAAACGCGCCCAGGTCGAAGCCGTCTATGCAGCCGTTCGCCAACCCGACGAAATCGTAGATACCTTCCCGTTGCCTCCTGCGGAACAGGAACAACAGCTTGGAGTCTGGCGACAGTATTACGAAGCAAGCCTTGCGCAACCGTCCACCAGAGCGGCCCTCACAGCGGGCATTCCGCCTTTTGTGGCGGCCTTCACGCGCGTGGTACGCGATGCGGCCATTCCTGAGGAACACTATCACGCCTTCCTCGATGCCATGCTCCGGGATGTACGACCCCGGCCATTCGAGACTATGGGAGCCTTAATCGACGACTATATTTACGGTAGCGCCATCGTGGTCGGTTATTTCCTAACCTATATTTACGGGGCATCGTCGCCGGCGGGATTTGACCGCGCCTTGGCCAGCGCACGCAGCTTGGGCATCGCCCTTCAACTCACGAATTTTGCGCGGGATGTAGGGGAAGACCAAAAACGGGGACGTCTATACGTGCCCCTCGAAGTGCTTCGCAGCGTAGGAATTACAAAACCTGATGTAAATGAACCAAGCCAACAACTCGGCTGGATGCGGGCGGTCCAGATCATGACCGAGGCGGCCGAAGAACACTACACCGACGCGGACGCCGGACTGGACGCCTTCCATCCCGATAGCCGAATGGCAATCCATGCCTGTGTCAACGTCTATCGCGAACTCAACAATCGCATAGGAAGGAGTCCCCATGGGATTCTCCACCGGGAGAGCGTTCCTTTTTGGGCGAAATTCCGCGTATTGCCCCGGAGCAAATACTGGCGCTTGCCATTGGCCTACCTTTCGTCCTAAGTCACGAGGCCGCTCATGAGCGCCCAATCCGTCATCATTATTGGAGGTGGCTTAGGCGGCTTGAGCGCTGCGTTACACCTGCGCCAACAGGGGCGGGAGGTCACCCTGTTCGAACAGAACCCCCAGTTGGGCGGCCGAGCAAACCAAATCGTAACGGACGGGTTTCGGTTCGACACGGGACCGTCCCTGTTGAACTATCCCTGGGTCTGTCGCGATCTGTTCGCTGCCACCGGCGCACGCTTTGACGACTATATCACCCTTGTCCCGGTGGATCCGACGGTGGCGTTCCTGTGGCCCGACGGAAAACGGCTGGCTCTGTCAAGCGATATGGGTCGGCTCATCGAATCGTGCTCGAAGCTCGAACCCGGCGCAGGTCCCGGCGTGGTGGCCTTTCTGCGCGATGCCCGTATTAAATATGACCTGGCCTTCAACAAACTGGTCACCCGCAACGAAGACAGTCCCTTTCGGTGGTTCAGTAAACTGAGTCTCGGCGAAATGGCCCGGCTAAGCGTTTGGCGCTCGCTCTACGGGCAATTGGGCAAGTATTTCCGCAGTCGGCATATTCGCGAGGCTTTGGGCTCCTACGGCATGTACCTGGGCGGCTCGCCTTTTGATCTGCCGGGCATGTTCACCATCTTACCCTATGGCGAAATGGCCTATGGTCTGTGGTTGCCCAAGGGCGGCGTATACGGACTCGTAGAGGCCCTGGCCAAACGCGGCACGGAAATGGGCGTCCAATACCACACCGACACCGCCGTGAAACAAATCGACACCGCCAACGGCGGCGTTCGGGGCATTACACTCGCAGATGGAGCCTCCCACGCCGCGCCCATTGTGGTGTCCAACGTCGATGTTCCCGTGACCGACGGGCACCTCTTGGCCCATGAAGATGCCGTGTCGAAACGCCGCCAACGCAGCGCCCGCATGCATGTCACGCCCGGCGTGGTGACCTTTTACTGGGGCGTGCGAGGCAAGGTACATGGCATGGGGCATCACACCATTTTTCTACCCGATGATTACCGCGGGGCCTTTCAGGACCTGTTTCGCAATGGACGGATTCCTTCGGAGTTGCCCTTTTACATCAGCATTGCCTCAGAGACCGATCCCGAGCTGGCCCCCAAAGGTGACAGCGCCGTCTTCGTGTTGGTTCCCACGCCCCGGCTCAGCATGCTCGGCCCCTGTGACTGGCCCGCGGAAGTGGATTCGATCCGGAGCCGCGTGCTGGAACGCCTGCGCCGACACGAGGTGGACCTAACAGCGGATCGCATCGTCACCGAGACGGTTTACACCCCCGAAGATTGGGGCGAGCAGTTCGGGCTGTATGACGGCTCGGCCTTCGGCGCCGCGCATACGTTGTTCCAGGTAGGTCCATTCCGGATGCCCAACTTCGCGGCCGAACTACGGGGCATGTATTACACCGGCGCCAGCACGACGCCCGGAACAGGTATGCCCATGGTATTGCTGAGCGGCGCCATGACGGCGGAGAGGGTGGCCAATCGTGAAACTTGAACGCCATGGCAAGGGACCTCAAACCTTTCTGGGCATCCACGGATGGGCAGGGAGTCGACATACGTTTCGCCGGGTGATTAGGCACATGCCCGAGAGCGCCTCCTTCTACGGTTGCGACCTGCCGGGCTACGGAGACACCCAACGGCCCGAGCGACTCGACCGCGATGCGGTGATGGCTGCCATTATCGAGGCCATGGGCGAGATTGCCGACCCAAACCTCACGCTCGTGGGCAATTGCGGCGGCGCGTTGTTGGCCCTCGAGGCGTTGCGACTGGCTCCGGATTACGGCACACGAGCCGTACTCATCGATCCCTTCGCCTACCCCCCGCTGTACTTCCGTATCTTTACCTGGGGCTCGTTCGGCCGATATGCCTACCTGTCGACGTTCGCAAATCCGCTCGGTCGGCTCTTCACGAACGGCGCTCTCCGTCGCAATCGCACGGGTACCACCAACCTGACCTCGGCCTTTCGCGCTGTGGACCACGACGTCGCTCTTGACTATATCCGGCTGCTCTGCAGCTTTGAACATGCCAGCCGATTTGCCGGTATGCAGAACCCGGTGGACATCGTCTTCGGCGAACGAACTTTTGCCGCCATCCGACGCTCCTTGCCCATCTGGCGTGAGGTGTTACCGAATCTGCGCTGTACCGAGCTACGCGGCGCGGGCCACGAACCCATCCGAGAAGCCACCGAACAATTGGCCGAGGTAATATTCGAGACCGCCCCGACAACATCAGCCTCTCCGGCAGCGGAGGCGTCATGTTGATCCTCGGTTGGGTATTGCTTGTACCGGCGGCTTTGGTCTTCGCCGTCGCCCTGTGGAACATGCTGGCGTGGCCGGCAGTTGGCTTTGGTACGGTTGAGGACAACGGCCAGGTGTCCGTGTTGATCCCCGCCCGCAACGAAGCCGCCACCATTGATGACTGCATCGCCTCCGCCCTCGAACAGGGGGACATCATCGGCGCGGTATGGGTCTACGACGACCATTCGACCGATGCCACGGCCGAGCATGTTCGTGCCTGGGCTGAAAAAGATTCCCGCGTCCGTCTGTGCCCGCCCAAACCGTTGCCGCCCGACTGGTGCGGCAAGCCCTTTGCATGCGCCCAACTGGCAGATGCAGCGGAAACGCCGTGGATGCTGTTTCTCGATGCGGATGCCCGTCTTGAGCCCGGAGCCGTACGGCGATTGGTTGCCGAAGCCGAAGCACGAGGCGTAACGTTGCTGGCTCCCTGGCCGGGGATCGTGTGCGGCGGATTTTGGGAAAAGGCACTCATGCCGCTGCTGAACTTTTGCGTGTTTACCTTTTTCCCCGCCCCATTGGCCCTCCGGCGAAGGGACACGAACATGGGCCTGGCCCACGGGGCATGCATACTTGCTCAGCGAGAAGCTTATCATGCGGTAGGCGGCCACGGCGTCGTGCGCAACGAATTGTTCGAAGACACCTGGCTGGCACGACGGTGGCGCGAGGCCGGACAGCCCAGCGCCTGCCTCGACGGTAGTCGCGTAGTGCGAGTCCGCATGTACGATTCCTTCGCGGCTATCTGGTTCGGATTCATGAAAAACTTCCGACCCGCGTTTCGACGGGAATCCCGGTTCTGGATGTTTTGGGGATTCCATGCCCTGTGTATTTGGGTTCCCTTTGCGCTCCTTCCGGCGGCCTGGGCAACGGGACAGGCGGGACCCCTGCTCGCAGCGGTAGCATGCGTGTTGGGCTCCCGGATGATCATGGCTTGGCGCTTCCGCTACCCTTGGTGGTCTGCCTTGCTCCATCCGCTGGCGGAGAGCCTGTTCCTGGCCCTTGGGCTGGCATCTTGGCGACGTTGGCGACTCGGAGAGGGCGTGGCCTGGAAAGGTCGGGTCTACGGTCCAACAACAAAGGTGGAGGCAACGGATACCATAGCAACGGAGGAACGGCCCCATGCCGGATAAAAAGGCCATCGTTATCGGCGGCGGACTGGGCGGTTTGGCGGCGGCCTTGCGTCTATCGGCGGCAGGGTGGCGCGTAACCCTGTGCGAACAAAGCGCCTCCCTCGGCGGGAAAATGAACGAGCGGCGCTCGGAAGGATTCCGTTTCGATACGGGCCCCTCCCTCGTTACCATGCCGTGGATATTTGAGGAGTTTTTCGAAACGCTCGGCCTCCGGTTACGCGACCATCTTGAACTGACCCCTTTACGCCCCCTCGCGCGCTACGCCTTCGCCGACGGGACCACCTTCGATTACACCACCGAAATGCCCGCCTGGTTCGACACCATCCGCCGACTCGAACCGGCTGATGTAGACGGCTTTCTGCGCTACATGCGGTTGGGCGCCCGGTTGTATGAGCTGTCCCGGGGGACCTTCTTGCGACGGCCCATGACCGATCCGCCCGACGGTGTAGCCTTGGCCGCCATGACCCATTTCCCGCTCCGACACGCCTGGGGCAACTACGATGAAACCGTACGGCATCATTTCCACGATCCGCGCCTCCGGCAACTGTTCAACCGCTATCCGACCTATGTCGGCTCGTCGCCCTATCGATGCCCTGCGACCCTCACGCTTATCCCTTTCATCGAGTATGCCTTCGGCGGTTGGTATGTTCAGGGGGGGTTGTATCGTATGATTGAGTGCCTCGCTGAAATCGCCCGCCAGCGCGGAATCGAGATTCGGCTTGAATCTCCCGTAGCCGCCATCGAACATCGGATGCGACGGATAACAGGCGTACAATTGGCTTCCGGTATTGGATTGCCGGCCCATGCGGTCGTGCTCAACGGCGACGCCTCGACGGCTCCGATTCTGCTCGGTGAGACCACCAATGCCCTTCCCATCACCGAACGTTCCCTGTCGGGGTTGGTATTTTTGATCGGCGTCGGTCGAAAGCTCCCCGAGCTTCACCATCACAATGTCTATTTCTCTGCGGATTACCCTGCCGAGTTTGGCCAGTTGTTCGACGACCGGGTATTTCCCAACGATCCGACGGTCTATGTCAATGTGCCGAGCCGCAGCGATCCGACCTGTGCGCCGAAATCGGGCGAGACCT
The DNA here is from genome assembly GCA_003557825.1 of Candidatus Hydrogenedentota bacterium. Taxonomy (GTDB): domain Bacteria; phylum Hydrogenedentota; class Hydrogenedentia; order Hydrogenedentales; family SLHB01; genus PWNM01. Next base: position 11,273 of record PWNM01000636.1, read on the forward strand.
TGTTCGTCATGGCCAATGCCCCGGCCTCCGACCTGCCGTGGGACGACCATACCGTGACCTACGCCCGAGGCTGCGTCATGGAACGCTTGCGATCCAATGGATTCCCCGATATCGAGTCAGACATCGTCACGGAACAGGTTATAACGCCCCAGCATATGGCGGCGCGTTATGGCATGCCCGGTGGGGCCATCTACGGACGGCACAGTCATGGCTGGCGCCGGGCCTTTTGGCGGCAACCAAATCGCGACGGATACTACAAAGGCCTTTATTATGTAGGCGGCGGTAGCCACCCGGGCGGGGGTACGCCCATTGTGTTGCTTTCCGCCCAAATCGTTACGGAGTTGATGCAACGGTATGAAGCGAACTGAACTACGGCGCTACACACTCTATGCCCTCTATGGAATCTATGCCTTCCTATGGGCAGGCGGCGTCCACTCGTATGTGTTCACCGACGGCCCGCCTGACCACCTTGCTTGGGCCGGCACGCTGTTCATGACCCTCGCCGCGGTGCTAGTACTTATGCACGCATCGACGGCCATGCGCCTACGATTGCTCGCCGCGGGCATAGTCGGGTATTTGGTCGAGATCCTCGGCGTCTTTACCGGCATTCCTTTTGGCGGTTATGAATACACTCAGGCCTTCGCGCCCCTCTTGTTCGAAGTCCCTTTGGTGATGATCGCGGCGTGGCTGGTTCTGGCCGCGTACATCGCGGCATTGTTGGGTCCTGTACTCGGTCGGGGATTGCGAGGCATCCTGCTTACTGCGGCGGCTCTCACCCTCATCGACTTCGTCCTCGATCCCGTCGCTGCCGGCCCCATGGAACTCTGGCGTTGGGATGCGCCTGGGGTCTATTTCGGTATTCCCTGGTCCAATTTCGCCGGATGGTATGTCACAAGCGTGGTGGTGATGGCCATCGTCCTGTGGAAGGCTCCGCCGGTTCGTAGCGCGGCCGCTCTCCATCGCATTGGCCTAAGTATCGTCGCCTTCTTCACCGCCGTCGCCTTCGGTACAGGCCTCCTCCTCCCCGCCGCGGTTGGTCTGGCCCTCTGTGTGGGACATGGTATTTTGCGGTTCACAGACTCGGCTCCGACGCGATAGCCAAGCGGATTCATGCCTTCCGTTTATGATAGGCTACCAGCTTCATTTTGACTGAAATGAAAGACGAACGCACACACAAGAAGGTCTGACCATGCCCCTTAGCATCGCCCTAACATGCGCTCTGGCCGCCATTTGCGGTGGAACAGACACACAAACCGAGGGGGAATCCCCTTTTCGAGATATCCACGTCGAAGACGGCGTGTTTCGTT
>PWNM01000163.1 GCA_003557825.1 Candidatus Hydrogenedentota bacterium
CGGTGGTCAACCGGCTGACCGCGGATTGGTACCTCGACTGGCTGCAGGCGGAACTGCTATTCCGGATCGGCTTCCTCGACGCGCTGGCCGGAGATTGGGACGCCGCGCAGGCCCACTGGCAACGCGTGGCCCAGCACGACCCGCTGCTCGCCCGCGCCCAGGACAACCGGTACTACAACACCCTGCGCCGTCTCGAAGGCGCGTCACGCAACGGCTACTTCATCGGCCACGCCGAGGAAAACGCCCGCATCGGCGCGCGCATCAAACCCGCGCTCTGGTGGGCCGACTTCCTGCACTATCGCGAAGAATTCGACGCCGCCGAATCCCTCTACCGCCGCCTGTACGACACCGCCGTCGCCGGACGCCGCGACGCCCCTATGGCGGCGCGCGCGGGGCTGGGACTTATGCTGCGGTATCACGGAGAGGCTGCAGGGCGCACCGACCGCCGGGAGTGGCTCAATGAGCGGACGTTAGCCCTCGGCGAGGAGATCTTGACCCTTTTCCCGAACGCTCCGGCCACGCCGTATGTGGCCTTGCGGGTTGCTCGCTCCACCTTCGGAAGGGGTGAAGAGGGCCGGGCCGCCACCAAGGCGGCCTATCAACGCGTTTACCGGCAGAACAGGCAAAGCCCGCATGCTGAAGAGGCCCGTTTCAGGGAGATATTCGCACTGATGTGGGTGGACAATATTGATGAGTATCTCCCGTACGTGGAGCGGTTCCGCGCCGACTATCCTCGAAGTAGATGGCTGTCTGTTTTGGATGATTACCTGGAATATCTCAAAAGACGACGTGTGCAGGAACAGCAAGGGGGTTGAGGAAGAACGAAATTTGTATGTGATAAACAGGGAAGCATAATGAGAACAAAAAGACATGGAATATTGTTTGTAGCCGGATGGGGTGTTATATTCGGCATCATGACAGTCACGGGAATTCAATCGGCCGTTCCTGGGAATGTGCGTTCCGTCAACGTATACCACCCGGGATCCCTCATACATAATGTTGAATTCCGGGTGCCAGTAGATATCTCATCAGAATGGTTTTGGATATTAAACGTAAACGCCACTGATGATTGGTGCCACGTACCAGGGACTGCCACGCCTGCGCCTGGTTGGAATATGTCCGGATCGGTTACGTTCAAACTTGCCTCCGCGGACACGCCTTGGGATGCCTTTCAGCCGAAGTTTTATGGGAGAATCGTGCCTTGCGGAGGCGGAGGAGAAAGCGAAGTGGTCACCCACCGTTGGGATGTGGATGGGACCGGAAAGTTTGATTATTTCATCCAACCCCACAACAAAGTAGCCTGTGTGGGTACCGAAGTGGAATTTAAGTCCTATATGGGAGTTGAACAAGACGGCGACCATTCGTTTGTCTTGGTCGAAAGCGACTGGGAGGTTGATGGCTACCCGCAGTACAACACGACGAATACCGTCTCAATCACCTTCACCCCGGACGAGCCCGACACCTATACCGTAAAAGGGACTGCCGTCAGCGCTCCGGAACTAACGGATTCGGCGTCGGTGAATACGGTTAAGGTGGGGATGACTGCCTACCGACCACTTCAATCTGAAGGTTCATATGCACCCTATCAACGAACAGCGGTTTCGGATGAGGAAAAGGTGGATCCGGGAGTAGGGATTCGTATCAATGCACAGATGGAAGCCCCGCGCAATCTTATCGAAGTGTCTTTGTCTGTTGCTGGCCCTGCCACTTCCGGAGAGACAAGGTTTCTGCTTCGGCGCGAAATAGCCGGTTCTGGTGCATCTCTGGCCGTCTTCACCGGCAGCAATCGGTCAGGACAGCTGGACTTCAGCCAGGATACTCCGAACACGACATTCGAGTTTCAAGGTTCACCTCCCGAAGCGGTATGGGTCGAGTGGCAGGGTGAAAGCCATGGAACCAGTACGCTTGCGTTTGAAGTGCATCCCGATGACAGTGATCTCACCGAGGGTGAAAAACTGTGCGAGGATGAAGTGCTCTTCCAGACATTCAAAAGCATAGTCATCGCATTGGGTGGATGGGGACAGAATCCCCCAGAAGGTGGTGCTTATGATATTAGTGTGGAATTGTATCAGTTCGGATATGATGCACAGATGTTCAATGAAGACGCCGTCAATAGCGATGGTTACGGATCCGTGTATGACGAGATTAAAAACGCTGTTTTCGAACGGGAAGTTCATAATCTTGCACTATTTGGATACAGTTGGGGAGGAGGTTCAACAGCCAATTTGACGGAGCTGTTGAATGATGAACATCAGAATGAGTACGCCCTTGTATTCTCTGGTTATATTGATGCAATTCAACAACCGTGGCCTGTCTTTGCGCCTAAGGCGGAAACGAGACGCCCTGCGGGGAGTCAGCGACACCGAAATTATTACCAGAAATATGATGGCGGTGTTGCATCATTGATTGGCGAGGCAACTGAAGATACTCCTGATGATGACAATATCAACGTAACGTCTGCTGGATGGTTGGATGACAATGATGACCCCCTTGATCACTGGACGATTCAGGATGACCATCGAGTGCAAGCAGCTATTCGAGACACGCTCATGAATGTTCTGAGCACGCCGTAACATGCTTCAAGGAGGAGATGACGATGAGACACTACACTAGAATGAGTATAGTTGCTTGCATATTGTTAAAAATACTTGCATTCGAAAGTTTGGCCGAAGACAAGGCTTCGGCAAGTAGAATTAAAGAACTTTATGATTTGCTTGAGACGAGTTATGAGCGAACGGGCAAGCCGTTCGATATGGCAGTGCCCATACCCGAAATTGATCGGCTGCGGCGAGAAGTGGGAGCCGAATCCTTGATGGCGGAGGTCTTTAAGTATGCACCTTTGGAGAGAGGTGATGAACAAAGGATATGGTACTCGGTCCTTATTGGGGCTTATTTGGAGCGATTTGTACGGCCAGATCGCCTGATTGAGCAAATGGCCCCCTTGCTCGATATGCACGACATAACAGCCCAACATGCACGCACCGCTCTGTACCACATCGAGGGACATCGTCCGTATTTCAGGGAGCATATCGATTACATCAAAGAGCAAGGCGATGCGGTGCCCTTGGCGTTCTATCAACACATGTACGAACGTGATGCCAGTCAGGCGTTGATTGCAATGGCTCGAGCTATGGGCGAAAGTGGTGAGCGCAGGCGTGAACTCGCTTGGAAGGACCACCTCATCGAGACGGCTCGGTTTCGTCTTGGTTAC
>PWNM01000074.1 GCA_003557825.1 Candidatus Hydrogenedentota bacterium
CCGATCTCGGGACCATCGTTGCCGTCGACAACCATGCCCCGTTCATCGAACGCCTGGGGCGTACCATCGCGGAGCTGGGGCTCTCGGACCGGATCCGGCCGCTGGTCGCAGACATGGCCAATCCTGGTATGCCGCCCGAGAGCTTCGAGCTCATCTGGTCGGAGGGCGCGCTGTATCAGATATGCATCGAGAGCGCCCTGCTGATCTGCCATGGGCTGCTACGCCCCGGTGGCTACCTCGCGTTCACCGACGCGGTCTGGCGCAAGGACAATCCGCCGCCCGAGATCAAGACGAGCTTCGACTTCGACTACCCGGCGATGGGCACGGTTGCCGACGTCCTCACGGCCATCGACAAGACCGGCCTCTCGCTCGAGGGCCACTTCTCCCTGCCGAACGAGGCCTGGTGGGATGACTACTACACGCCGATGGAGCGACGCATGGGGGAAATGCGTGCCAAGTACGCCAGCGATGCCGACGCGCTCGGCGTTCTCGATCAACTCGCCCAGGAGCCCGAGATGCATCGTCGATACTCGGACTATTATGCATACGAGTTCTTCGTCGCGCGCAGAACGACGGGAGGTGGCGGTCCATGAACCTGGTCGATTTGCTCTGCTCGCACCAAGACGCGGTTGTCGCCTACAGAGCGCGGCGGCTGTTAGCTGGCATCAACCCTACACGTATCTGTTTCGTGAGACGCAAACCGTGGACGTGGACGACGGCTACTTCTCCACTTATCTGGGGAGCGTCGAGGACCTGGACTTTGCGCTATTTGTTGGCAACGCGACGCTCTACCTCGGAGTCAAGGTCGGCAACGACGATGAGATGAGCCGGGTCCTGCTTGGCGCCGCGCCATATGCGGCTTACGCAGAGTATGCAAACCATGCGCTCGAGGCCACGAGCCTCGGCGGGAAGAGCGCCACCGACTTCATGACGACCTCGCACCCGGCAAACGTCATCACCGAGGACGACATCACGGACTGGTTCACCGCCTACGAATGGGGCGACCATGCCGCCGCAGGCTATCTGAAGAGCATTACGGCGCACACGCATTCGGCGGCGAACATCACATCTGGTACTCTGCCTGTAGCTCGTGGTGGTACGGGAGGTGGCAGCTTCACCTCGGGCGCCGTGCTCGTCGGGGCAGGTACGGACCCTGTGACGACCGTGTCCCGCAGTGGTATCGATACGCGAGCCAGCTTCCCACCGGCGAGTCACTCGCACGCGACCTTGGCGCGTGGCACTGGTTTGACCGGCAGCAACTACGATGGTTCCGCGGCCCGAACTTGGGCCGTGAGCTTTGCTGGCACAGGCAGCTTCACCAGCGCTGCCCGCAGTGACCATACGCATGCGTTTTCTTGCGACCGCCACAGTCAAGACGTAAGTTACGCCGCAGGTGGTGACGGGAGTGCTACCACCAACTGGCCCGATGGTACTACTTTGACAGGTGGAGGTTATTGGGCCCAGGGCGCATACGGCATTTGGGACGTTGCTATTAGCAGGCCATGGGGGAATGGCTGGAACGTATGGGCACGAAACAATTCCGCCTCGAGCCAGACGCTCACTCTCTACGTGGTTTGCTGCTCGTTGTAGAAATGGGCAATCATCTCTCGCCAAGGCCCTTCGGGCTTCTGGCGACCAGCGAGTAGCTCCTGCCAACGGGGGCTGGACAAGGCATCGAGCGGCAGCCCCGCTTGGCCTGTCCGGCGGCTCCTCGTCGAATGCCCGACCTGTCTCAATAGTCACCCGAGATCTATGAAGCCCTCATCCGCACCAATCAAGGCTCTGGTCAAACACGATGACCGAGGTTTTCGGCCGGGATCAGGGCTGCGCTCGTCATGATGCCGGAGGCCCGGCCGACTTCGATATCGGTTTCCGGCGCACGATCGACACATCGCCGGCGTTCCGGCTCTCTGGTGCGGAAGGCATTTGGGACAGGACGAGCGGAATTGGATCGACATCCAATCTCAGACAGGTATCTGTGAACTCCTCTATGCCGTCCTTCATCGTCCATCTCCGTTTTGAACAAGAAACCTTTCAAAGGCCGGGGCGAGGCGGTAGCTCCGGGCCTTTCGGGACGGGTTTTCGACCTCCAGAAAACCCTCCTCAACCCACTTCTTGCACAGGGCGTTGATGGTGCGGGGGGACAGTCCCAGTTGCTCGGCCATATCTCCCGTTGTGATCGTCCGGCTTCGGGCGAACAGGGTCATGGCCTTGCGTTGGCGGGTCGTCAGACTACGAAGCAGTGGCGACTGGTCGGCCTGCCCCCGGCTGGCCGCCTGCTGCGCCTTGAGCCGGACCTTGGCGAAAGCCTCGGCAACGCCAAGCGTGAAATACTCCACGAAGCCGGTAATGTCGGCCTCGGCCCGGCCCATATAATAGTTGTGCGAGGGGCCAACGGTGAGGGCCTGGTAGTACGCTTCGAGGTTCTGGGCGTAATAGGCGTCCAGCGAATAGATCCCCTTCAGCCCATAACCTTCGCGGTGTAGAACAAGGGCGGCCAGCAGCCGCGCCGTTCGCCCATTGCCGTCATAGTAGGGATGGATGGTGGCAAACTGATAATGGGCGATGGCTGCGATCAACGGCACGGGCAACTCGCCGCGCTCCCGCTCGCGGTCGATCCAGTCCACCATTTCAGCCATGAGGCGCGGCACGTCCTGAGCCTCCGGGGGGATATAGACGATGGCGCGGTCGGTACTGTTGCGGATGACATTCTGGCCATCGCGGTAAGGGGTGGCCGTCTTGCGGCCGTTCATCACTAGGCCATGAAGCTCCTGGATATGGGTCTCGGTTATGGGGCCAGGCGCTTGCGCCAGGCGCTCCATATGTTCCAGCGCCAGATAGTGGCAGCGGACCTCTTGCTCGTCGCGCTCCCGGTTGGGGAATCGGGCGCGTCCGTGGATGACTTCCCGGACCTGCTCCTCGGTCAGCCGGTTTCCCTCGATCTGTGTGGAATAGTGCGTTGACAGGAGTTTGGCCGTCTCCCGAAGGGAGGCCAGCATTTCCACGCTGATCGGCAGGTCAATGACCGCCTGGCGGCTGGCCTCGATATCCATCAGGGCCTTGGTGAGCGCCGGGGTGATCTGAAAATTGGGCTCGAACAAAGGGGAATCCTCCTTCTTCAGGATACCCCACTGCAGATAAGTCGACAATAAACCGACATTAAACTGCGGATAACCTGCGATTAAGAGCCCGACCCGTCGTGTCCGAAA
>PWNM01000050.1 GCA_003557825.1 Candidatus Hydrogenedentota bacterium
AATACGGCCCCCAACGCCATCGTCGCAAGGATGACATCCAACCCGAAGAAATCGCAGAGGCCGATGGTTAACAAGATGACCCCCACAGCCATAGCAAGGGTCCGCTCGGACTTGTGTGGATGTCGAATGAGCCAGTTTAGAAGGAAGCCGCCAACGATGCCCAATCCCACCGATCCACCCAGGTGGATCACCAAATGGGCGACTTCCTCACCCCACGACGCATCGCCCCCGGTCAGGATTTGGGCAATGCTAGTGCTGATGCCGTACAGGGTCATCGCCAATGCATCATCTAGGGCGACGATTGCGATAATGGCCGCCGACATAGCGCCTCGGGCACGATACTCCCACAACACACCGATCGTTGACGCCGGATCCGTCGCGGACGCCACTGCGCCAAATACCGCCCCCGCTGCAATCGCTATGGGAACATCCCCGATGAACAGATAAACAACCGTGCCCGTCGCACAGGCAACCAGGGCATAGGCCAGCATACCCTCGCTCAGGAGAATGTAGATATATTCGCGCCCGGAGTCTCGAAAGGTGCTCGCCAAAAGCTCTCCACCCACCAAGAACCCAATGATGCCCAGAGCAAAAAAAGTAAAGGTACGAAGCAGCTGCACATCGTCGGCGCTGATCAACCCAAAGCCCGTCTCGCCAAGGATGATGCCAAGTATGATATACCCGACGACTTGCGGCACCCGAATACGTTGGGACAGCACATCGCTTAGCACACCGCCGAAAACGCCGATTCCAAAAATAAGTAAAATACCTACATTGAACCCACTCATCGGAACACGTTATCCCGTATTGTTAAACAGGCCAGCATGTTGCCACATGGCGCAGCATATTCGGTGGTTGGCCAGCCACAAATGCCGCGTTTCAGTTGCCAGCCGCCCAGTCTACCTGAAAGGAACACCACCAAACAGTATTTTGTGCAAATGATTAACAAAATTGTATATCATTTTCGTTTGATTGGCAAGAATACGCAGATAAAGTACAAGACAAGCAAGAAATTACGATGTCGGAGCGACTCGAAAGCGGGATGCCCCATGCTGCCGATAGAAAACCTCTTCTTTGACTTTCCGGTGGGCTACCCGTTGGTCCAGAAATCCGACGGGCAATTCCTCATCGGCGTCTTTAACGACGGGAATTTGCTCAACATCAAGGTTTCGCATCATGTCGAGCGCTTCCTGTAGCGGCATAGTGGGCAATAGCTTGTCAAGCGGCGGTTCAGCGACATCGCCAGCCACAAGCCAGTCCCATGTGCTTCGTTCGGGAAGGATGTCTTTCAGGGTTTCCAATCGCAGCACGCCGACCAATCGTCCCTCTTCATTCACAACGGGAAAGCACAAGTAGTCGCTCTCGGAGAACCGATTGACAACGGCGCGCAACGGTTCATACTCGGGGATCGGCGTTACATTCCGGGCCATCACATCCGCGACGGTCCATTCGGCGACCACGTCTTCATCGGTGATGTTTCGACCAAGCTCGCCGGCGCGTTGAATGGCAAACTTAACCAGAGAGGGGCTCGTGAGCTGCAAAACAATGGTGCTCGCGGTGATCACAAAGACCACCATATCGCCCAAGGACATTTCAGCCGTTACGGATATGTGCGTGAGATGCTGCCCAGCCACAATTGAAAGCCCGACGGCCACGCCGCCTTGGGCAAAAAGGCCCATTCCGACATAGCTCCGAATCGAGGCCTCGGCCCCGGATACCCGCGCGCCCATGTACGCGCCCACGTATTTCCCCGCCACACTGCCTAGCACATACAAGGCAACCAGCCCCCAAAGCCAACCAGGCATGTGGCCAATGGCCAACCGCGCGCCTACCAACACAAAGAAGATGACATAGATGGGCGAAGAGAAGCTGCGGACTAGATTGAACAAATCACGGCTTCGGCGTGGAGCCAGATTGACCAGTACGGCCCCGAGGGCCATCGTGGCCAAAATGACATCAAGCCCTAGGATGGCGCAAAGTCCAATCGCCAGCAGGATAACGCCCACCGCCATGGCCAGCGTCCGATCAGGCTGAGGTAGAAAACGAATTAGCCCCGTCAAGAGGACGCCCCCAAGCCCGCCCAATACCACAGAGCCGCCCAACTCGATGACCAAATGCCTTATTTCGGCGCCCCACGACGCCTCGCCCCCGGTCAGAATCTGCGCGATGCTGGTGCTTATGCCATACAAGGTCAGGGCCATGGCATCCCCTAATGCGATGATGGCGATAATAGCCGTTGTGAGCGAACCGCGCGCACGGTATTCCCACAATACGCCCATCGTCGAAGCGGGATCTTTCGCCGTCCCAACGGCGCCAAAAACCACGCCAGCGGCAAGGGCGACGATCACATCGCCCATGATCCAATAAAGAAAGAGGCTGGTCAGGCATACCACGAGGGTAAAGGTCAAGAGACCTTCACTCAATAAGATGGAAATATATTGTCTGCCCGAATCCCGAAATGTGCTGGCCTGGAGTTCGCCCCCCACCATAAACCCAATAATGCCGAGGGCAAAAAAGGTGAATGTGCGTAGGAGCAACACATCCTCAGCTCCAATATACCCAAGCCCCGTTTCCCCCAGGATGACGCCAAGGACGATATATCCCACGACTTGAGGGACACGTATACGCTGAGACATGGCCGCGCTTAACACACCACCGAAAAGGCCGATGCCGAGAATGAGTAAAATGCCTGCGTTAAGTCCGTCCATCGACGCCGCGGTTATTCGTTTCCGATTAGCAAATCGTAGATGCGTTCCGGATCATCGGCCTCTAATACGGCATTGCGGAAGTCCTCATCCTTCAAACGCGAACTTACCGAGGCGAGCGTTTTGAGGTATTGCGCATGTTGATTGCGCCCGGCTGCCACAAGCAGGATAATCCGCACGGGACGCCCGTCCAACGATTCGTAGTCCTTGATGTCCTGTTTCGAGACGCCCACCGCCATGACGATGTCCTCCACCGAATCGAGCCGTACATGGGGCACGGCGATGCCCGATCCGATACCCGTGCTCATTAATCCTTCTCGGCGTTCCACCTCCCGAGCCAGTTCTCCCTTGTCCTGAACTTGGGGCGCTTCCGCAATGAGTTCAATAAGTTTTTGGAGAGCCTCGGCCTTTGTATTGCAGTCGAGTAACACCACACGCGAAGGAGCCAGTACCTCACGGATGGCCAAGACATGTTCGGCCGACCGCCGGTCCTGAGCGCCCAACTTACCGTCGATCCATTTTTCTATTTCGGAACGTTTGAAGCGCCAGGATGTGCCCAGCTTGCCGCAGGGAATCTCGCCTTTCTGCGCCCAGTCGTAGACGGTACGTTCCGAAACGCGCAGGTATTCGGAGACTTCCTCGATTGTCATTATTTCGGGTTTATCCATGATTCCCTCTCCAAACTCCTAAAAAACGGAAGACGGATTGCGATGATTCGATATCCATTTCCATTATACTGCATGATTATACATCATTTTCCCGCTGTTGGCAAGGCGGCGTTATAGTCGGAGAGCCGGGTAAAACGGGACTGGGGAAATCCCGAGGGATCAAAAACGAAACCAATCCGTCAGCGCTATTGACGCACAGGACGGGCCCTCATCGCCAATCAGCCTCGACCAACTGACGGGATTACACGAATAGGAGTATCACAAAAGCACCATGCGCTACTAAAACTGAACGGTGGGCGCCTCGCGTGCTTCCGGATTCTGCAGTTCGAAGTATTGCGCCTGCTTGAAACCAAACATGCCCGCAATAATGTTGCTCGGGAACATCTGGACCTTGTTGTTCAGATCGCGGACGTTACCGTTATAAAAGCGATAGGCCGCTTGAATGCGGTTTTCCGTGTTGGCCAGTTCTTGCTGGAGCTCCAGGAAGTTTTGGTTGGCCTTGAGGTCCGGATAGGCTTCCAGACGGACCATGAGTTTGCCCAGGGCCGACTGAAGCATGTTTTCGTTGGCCGCCTGATGCTCGGGGCTGCCATGGTCGGCGGCACACTGTTCCCGTAAGCGGGTTACTTCCTCGAGCAATTCCCTCTCATGAGTGGCATAGCCTTTTACGGTATTGACCAGATTTGGAATCAAGTCATACCGGCGTTGCATTTCGGTCTCGACGCCCGACCAGGACTCCTGCACCTGATTGCGAAGCTGCACCAAGCCGTTGTAGATGCCCACTACCCAGCCGATGATGACCAGCGCCACCACGACGAGAATTCCAAACACAATCAAACCAACCATGGCCATTTCTCCCAATTGGTGAGGGAAGCCTGCGCTCCCCGTTGCCCGCGACAATAAGAGTATCCCGGATAAGGGCGGCCGATGTCCAACGGATAAGCGAAAAGAGGCTCCATAGGATAACTACCAGACATCGACATACACGGGGCTATCTAAGCCGAATATAGTCGTTCACGGTAAATCCAGCGTCCTTGGGAACGAGGGAATCGCACCAGTTCCATGGCGCTTAACTGAGGCAGTCGACTCATTCAGGTATTCCTACCGTTAGCTCCTCAATATGTACAATGCGCTCTTGTTGGTTGATGGTTTGCCCATGGGCCGACAAACTCGCACAATGCTGTTGGACCGCCTCTCGAATATTGCGTTTGGCCTCTTCTATGGTGAGGCCATTGCTGAAGCATCCGGGCAATGTAGGACTGTAGACAAAATACCCCTGGTCGTCAGGTTCCTTTTCGATGACAATCTCAAAACTATAACATTTCATGTAAGGCTCCTAGAACAACGGCTTACTAACGAACCTATCTGATTCACCCAGACACACATAAGTATACGCTATTCCTTCCACAATAATGCACATATAGCAGCATCAAGCGACTATGAACGCATAAAGCACTGTCTCACATGCATTTATAGACAAATTTGATGCCCTTTAGAACTGTTAACTAACTTTTAAATGTTAACAATATATGGCTAATTTCAATAAAATTAGGTTAACAGGAATGCGGGCCATAATCAAGGTCGAATCCAGTCCAAAGCCGTTTAAGCTACGTCGGATGAGCTCTGAGAGGAGGGTATGGAACCGCTTCGCCTCAAGACCCTTCGGTTATGCCTGTTGGGCCTAATGTTCATTGTCATTCGTCATGCCCGTCGACTGTGGCTCAGATTACCATATGGATTTCAACATACATCCCCCTCGACTGTGCCAGCGCTGGCACACGGATCTCTGGACGATTGATCATCCCATGATAGCCTTTAAAATAGTGCATCAGCGCCGCATCGACCTCAGCAGGAAGCCCATGATTGTGAATAGCCTTGAGTAGATCGTGTACCTGGTCGATGGTTCCAGCGTACCAATTGTTGTCCGTGTGTACCATGGTGATATATCGCAATGGGGTTATATTGCGTGATCTCGGCAACGTGAGCAGGAATGCTTGCGAATTCAGATGCCGTCTTGGCAATCCATATCATCTGCCCGATGTTTTGCTAATGCTCATGATACATCCGCATCTGGTGACGATCGCCTCAGGATTGCAGCGTGTTGATGCCTTGGTTCCAACGTTCCGTGAGCAAGCTATGCATATTCGACATGGTATAGTATTCATTCTTCTCACGGTCCAACTCGGCCGATACATTGGGAAAAAACCGCTCAGCGGGTTCCCGCCGCAGATCAGTCGGCTTACCCCCTACGCCCGAAAAAATGCACAGTCGGAAGCTCATTCATTTGTTTTTCCTCTCCGCTGAGACCAACCCTGCCTTCCCCTCGTAGCTATTACCTTTAGCAACGAACATCCCGTTGACCTCCGCCTCTACGTAACGCTGACTCGCCATCAAAAACCATAGTCTCATCTAATCATAAATTGATAGATCCTCTGGTGTCCCGTCGATGTGATATAAAAGGCAAGTCCGTCTGGACGCCAGGTAATTCCCCGGGTGTTGCTTGACACATCATCAAGATTCATTGCGTGATTGAAACGAGCCGACTCAAGTGACCAAGGCGCACCGAGATCGTATTCGAGGACATTATTGCTTCCAGTATCCATCAACCACATTCGCGTACCAGACGGGTCTATCTCGATGCCACGCACTGCCTTCTGGCGATCGGCAATATCAAGAGTGAATCGCCAACTCATGCTTTCGATATTCCAGGGTTCAGATAGTGTGTATTCGTACACTTCCTGATTGACCCTGTCTTCCACATAAAATCTGGTACCATCCGCCTTGAAATGAATATCATGCCCCCTGCGCAAGTGGGTATTGCCGCATGAAAGCGTCTTTGTCCGCACATGCTTGGCCATGGTAACGTCCCAAGGGACAGCAAGCCGAAATTGCAACAATTCCGTGCGGTTCAAAACGTACATATCGGTACCGTTCTCCTTATTGAAGAACAGTCCATGGGCTACCGGCGCATCTATCTTTAGCTCCCGTAGAAATACTGCGCTGCGAATTTCCCATGGTATGATCAAATGGTATTCCGCTACGTTTTGGGTACCCCTTCCTACAACGTACATCCTGGTACCGTCCGGCGAAAAATCAACGGACCGGGCATTGGCAGTGTTAACAGATATATCTACGTTCTCACCACGGTAGATTGCCCCGCCCAACGACCATGGTATAACGCGTAGGGTCTGCAGCCCATCGCCGTAATATCCTGCAGTAGCGCGCCCGAATATCATGAGTGCAACAAGAACAACTGGGGCAATGCCCGTAAAGAGTCGCGCAACACTTGCTTTTGTCATGTGGTTAGCTCCTTAGGCTATGTCGCCTTGACCAAGCACAATATATAAAAAGAATCATATTGAAACAACCACTCATATCTCATAAATGGAACCAACCATATTCCGACCGAGGATGATCCTCAACTCGAACCAGCGCTCGGAATCCCATCCCCCTTTGGCACGACGTCGTGCCGAACCAGAATAATCATTGAATTTTACATGATTGCGACCCACGCCTATTGGATTAGCATAGGCGTTGCTGTATCCCACGTACAGCCTACCCCCTACCGTTTTTTTGCCTTACAACACTTGGCTGGGCATCCCGCTCATTGTCATTCGTCATGCCCGTCGACTGTGGTTCAGGTAACTGCGCGATACCTGCATGCATCCCCTCGACTGTGCCAGCGCTGGCACACATTCCCATCGGATACTGTTCATTTTATGACGACCATTAGAACACAGGAGCGGCATTGCGTTAATGCCGCTCCCATAATGCTTCGTATGCGGATTAGGATTGAGTCGCTTTCCGTTTGCGTATGGCCAGTAGACCGATGATACCAGCCATAGCAAGCATCACAAACAGGTCCCCTCGTGGGATATGGGTACTCAAGCCCGCTGGGGTGTTCTTCGTCGCAGCTCGTTGCTTGAGTTGTACGATCGCGCCATGACGGACCGTGAGTTCGAGCCAGTCGCCGTCAGCGTCCGATACGAAACGTATGCTATCCGGAACGAGCCATCCTTCTACCCGCGCTGCGGAAACGAGCTGCTCGTCATCATCCGAAACAAAGTGGTATCCCACCTCCAGGTCATCTGCATCCCAACCCTCGGGAACAGGAAGCTGAATCGTCATGGGAACTTCGAACAATGCATCAGGTCCGATTTGCCAGGCAGGGCCCACGCCATCTGTAAATGCTGGAGCGTCTTCAACAAGGTGAACCCCGTCATCAACCCGGGTGTCTGCTACAACGAACGTATAGTATTCGGGTTCAATCGATGCGCCAGACACCGTATCTGCTCCGGCGGTGAACATGACCACATCACCCTCGGACCATGGCATCTCGGGTTCAAGGACTACCCATACATCGTTGTCTTTTTCTGAAGCATATACCGCATAGATTTCCTCAGAAGTCCCCGCTTCGCTCGAAACCTCGCCCCAGATGGATGCCGGATCAATAGCCTCCTCTGACCGCAGTCGGACTGCCAGCGGTGAATCCACATTGGCAATGCGATGACCATCTACCCCTCGAGTCGCAGGCAGTGCCGGCTCATACAAAGGCTGCTGATCCGTAAGCAGGCTTAGCACATCCGCCATCTTTGAGCTTCCGCAACCAAACCCTGGCGATGGCCCTGGGTCTGGATCCGGGTCAGGATCGGGTATGGGTACAGAAACCGTCCTAGTAGAGGCTTCAACCACCGGCGCCTTCACTTCGCGGTTGCCCACGTTGTCCGTGGCCACCGAGTAAAAGCTGTAGGTATGCCCAATCCCTCCAGAAAATAGCGCCGAGGTCTTACTCGTACCATACAGCCATTGGGCCCATGGCCCATCGTCCACGCGCACATAGATGTCGTAGGCGCCGACACCCGAGCCATGTTCGTCATCCTCACCGGTCCATGAGACGGTAAATTCCTTGGCCCGCGTTGTTTCCGGCAGCGGGTTTACGCTGCTGGTTGGCGGCAGTCCGTCAAATGTGACCATTGCTTCGAGATCCGGACAGGTACCCTGTGCCGGATCCTGCGGATCGATTTGGTTGGTGGCAATTTCAAGATCGAGATCGAACTGGATGATCGCCACGTTGCGGATTTCCGTGCCGCTGGGTAGGCCGGGCGTCGGCCGCACCCAGTACGAAACGAATCCCTGACCGCGTCCGGTTCCGTTCTCGGGAGGTAAGAACCCTGCGTCAATATCTTGAGGCGGAAGACCCGTTATCGGGTCGATGGTAGAGAAGTTGACGCAGAACGTACTGCCTTCCAGCCACGCCTCGACATGCACCTCGATCTCGAACTCGTAATCATCGTCGCTATAGGCGTAATCCACCATTTTTTCAAAATACTGTTGGCCTGGCGGCACGGTGACAATGATGCTGCCAAAACCAATCTGGGTCAACTCGAAGGTGCTAAGATCAAGTTTCTCGGACAAGGGGTCCCGAATGGTTACGAAGTGGGCCGGCGCAGTGGCCGTCTCGAGGTTTTCAAAATCGACACGATAGGTTAGCGGACTCTCCGAAACCAGGTAGTTGTCCGGGCCGTACCCTGCCGGGCCAAGTTTCTGGTTCGGATCGAAGGCTCCCGCCGTGCCAGAGGAATCCCCTCCAAGCATCATAAACAACAGCAGGAAAGGCGGTATTGGCGACTGATTCAGTGCACAGAATGCGCCGACTCCCGCACTTATGGCAGCGCTTCTTCCAAATCCTCGAGCAGCAGGCACAGCATTCCTGCGAGGGCTTATCCTATTGTTTCTATCCGGTTTCAAGAGCGAATTGGCCGCGCCGGCGTTGTGGGTGAAGGGCCGGGTCAACTGATCCTGGTAAGAGACCGGGCTGCCTCCATCGCCGAATCTGCTGGCCTCTGCCAAGGCTTGCGTCCCCCTGTAGGCGCCCCAAGCTCCATAGCCGGTGATGGCGAGCCCGGCGGCGAATACGACGGGGTTGGCAACCCCCACGGCCATGATCTTTCCGCCCAAGGCCATCGTGGAAACGCTACTCGCTATGTTTGCCGTGGCCGCCGCGGCCGCGCATGTGCTGAACCCCATGGGATCGATGAGCGATACCGGGTTGTTCAGTGCGTATCGGTACAAGTTCGGGTCGCCGCCGGCCAGCCCGATGGGGTCGGGGGCGGTGAAGCGCCCGAGCACAGGGCTGTAGGGTCTGGCCCGCATGTGGTGCAGGCCCATGGGATCTGTCATAACTCCTAGTTCACCCACGAATTGGAAGGGGTTGGGCACGCCCTGGTTCTGATACAACATCCCGCCGAAGGGCAAGTATGCGTAGCGGTTCACGGCCGCGCCGTTCCCGTTGGTGAGTTCGCTAACGCTTCCGATCCCGTCAAAGGTGTAGAAATGCCGGGCATTCCCAGGGCCATCCCGGCTGACCAGCCCATGGCCATAGGTGTAGCGGGCAATGAGATTCCCGGCATCATCATACTGGCCGACCACGTTCCCAAACCCCACGGGATCCTTCACGTAGTGGGTCACCGCGCCATTCTCGGCCGCGGTTACGCGGTTGCCCAGCGCGTCGAAGCCGAACTCCCATTCGTCACTGCCACGCACAACGCCCACCAGGCGGTTCTCGTGGTCGTAGGTGTAGACAGTGGTTCCATCAGGACCTTCCTCGCGGATAAGATTACCATCAAGGTCATACACATAGCTTGTATTGCCGACCTGTCTGTACTGATTGAGCGCGTTGAGGACATGCCCGTCTGCCTGGCCATTGACTGTGGTACGGACCCGGTTCCCAACTGCGTCATATTCGTAGATGAGTTCCTGGTCCGGAATATCGGGGTCGACCGATGCGAGGGTGGCGCGGATGAGCTGGTTGGCCGCATTGTACTCATATGTCCATGCGCCGTAATGGGTCTGCATTCCGACACGCCGCCCCCGGCGGTCATAGGTGTACGAGAAGCGGGAAAGCGCCTCATCATCTGGTCCATGATTAATAAGGATCTCAAGCCGACCGGCCGCGTCGTAGGCGTAGGTGGTGTAGACGCCGTTGCCCATGATCTTGCGCTTTAGGCGTCCGAGCGGATCATATTCGTAGACGACAATGTCCGATTGGGTCTTGTCCCTGAGTCGTTCGAGCCGGCCGGCCTCATCGTAATGATAATACACCCAGTGGTTAAGATGATCGAGACTTGATTTACGCCGACCTGCATCATCATAGCTAAAGAGCAGCCATTGTCCGCCCGGGTAGTCGATACGCTTGAGATAATCGTCCTGGTCAAATGTAAACGTCGTGATTCCCAGTTCGTTCTCGGCTTCTTCGATGTTGCCGCGGACGTCATAACTGTAGTCGGCGCGAGAACCATCTGCGAATATTTTCTCGGTGAGTCGGCCTTCGCTGTCATGGTCATAGGCAATCGCATGTCCCCGGCGGTTAGTCCATGACGTTGGGTTGCCCTCGCTATCATACTGCCATTGCTCCCTGCTGCCGTCGGGATAGACGATTAACCTGATGTTGCCCTTGGTATCATGGTTGTAGACGGTCTGGTTGCCGTTGGCGTCCGTCATACTCTCCAGCCGGTTCAGCGGCCGCGTATAGGAAAACCGGGTAGTCTGCCGTTGCGCATCCGTGGCTCTAGTGAGATTCCCCCTGCTGTCATACGCGTAGGTCGAGGTAAATCCCTCCGGGTCGGTGAGAGCGACGAGGTTGCCCAGCTTGTCATAATCTAGCCGCACCATCTCGCCCAGCGGGTTCTCACTACCAATGACCCGTCCCCAGTGGTCGAAAAAGAAACGGCTGGTGTTTTCGAGAGCATCAACCATGTTTACGCGGCCTTCAGCAGGATATGTGAAGGTAATCTGCTCCGTCGCATCTCCTCGGTGAATGCTGCGCAACCTGCCTCGTGGGTCGTAAGAGAAGATACGGGTCGTTCCATCTGGTGCGCTAATCAGCGTCAATGCATGTTGACTCGCACCAAGCTCATATTCGTAGTCATGTGTGGTGGTCAGGCCATTGTGCTCCACGACCTCCATCAGGTACTCGCCCATGTAGTCATACTCTGTCGTCCTGCCATGGTGGTCCGTGACGGATGTCAGGAAACCGCCGTTGTATGCCAGAGTCAGCTCGGGTCCCGCCGAGTGGGTCAACCTCGTCAGGCGGCCGTTGGCGTAGGTACAGGTGATCCGGTTACCGTTCGTATCCTCCACATACTCGAGCGTGCCGTCCGTGCCGAACATGAGGGCCGTACCGTTCTTCTCCGTCAAGCGCAGACGCGCGCCTTCGGCCCGCAACTCACCGTAGTCGCCGGGTTGGCCAACGTAACGGGCGCCAGAACGACGGTCTCGATGAAATATGCGCGGCGTGCCTGTGCTGTCGACGATGGCAATCGTCCCGTGCGCCAGAATCCTGCGCTCGATCTGCCAGTTATGCACCCAGCCCCTTCCCAGGGGACCGAGTTCAAAGCGGCGCGATAGGGGCATGGCATAGGTACGCTCGAAGACCAGTGGCATGCCAGGTGCGTCCAGGTCAGCGTCGACGATTTCTGCAAGTCTATCCAGCGGACTCAATCCTTCGGCCTGGCGAAAACTGAAAGCCAAGAGCGATTCGGCATCATCGACCCGCAACCCCTGCCGGTGCAGATACTGTGCATTACGACCCAACATGGTGATGTAATCACCGTAGGTGTCGCCGGCAAGGCCCCGGAAATTGTTCCAGACCTGGTCCCATGCGGCTTCTTGGATGTAATCAGGGCGCGATTCGTGTTTGTGCCGGCCCCAATCCATCCCCGTCTGATCGTCTGCTTCCAACACGCCCACCTCCCATTGGATGGGTGGGAATTCCGCATCCCAGGGTTGTCGCCAACCGACGTAGTACACCGGCATCTGGCGCGACTCGCCTGGTTGTAATACGCCCGGGGTTTCACCAGAGGCAAGGAATTGCACTGAGGTCGAGAAACCGGCAGGCATAAAGTCGCGCAGTTCTCCTTCCGTGGATATTGCATATAGCCCCATCGGGATCCGGGAATCATCGAGGGTGAGCATCGCAGCCTCTCTGCCGTTCTGTGTTGCGGTGACAAGCAACAACGGAGCAGGCATGGGCGCGTCGCCCACATTGGCGTATTCGACAAATATCGTTGAATGCAGCATGTAGCCTACCCGTTCCGGCAGGTGCAGGCGGACGTCCAGGCGGGGTTCGCCGCCAGCGATGACCTCGAGGGTATC
>PWNM01000470.1 GCA_003557825.1 Candidatus Hydrogenedentota bacterium
ACCTCGTGTGCGACACGATGTTGATGATGCCACTCGCCAGAAAATGCTCCGCATCGAAGGGGGCAAGGGGATCGCGGCGTCATTTGCCAAATGCTGCAAACCCATGCCCGGCCAACCGGTAATCGGCTACATGACGAAAGGAACGGGGATTACCGTCCATCGAGCGGATTGCCGTAACTTCGCAATTTCGAAACGGGATCCGTCTAGAATTGTGGAGGCTTCCTGGGAGGGGGATTCCCACATTGAGATGGGCATGCGCGTCAGCGTTCGTGTCCGACCCAATATGCTGGCGGACATAACCAATGTTATCCGCTATATCAACATTAGTATCACGCGAGCGGAATTCCTGCCTTCTGACAATGACCAGCACGTGTTCGAGTTTGTTTTCGAAGCGCCCGATAAGGAAACAGTGGATCGGGTCAAGCAGACCATCCGAACCGTTGCGGGGGTTATCAATGTCGTCACCGTGCCGATTAAGCAGATGAAATCGACCCCCAAGGCGAAAAAGGCCGTTTCATGACGGCGTTTAAGCTTCAAAGCGCCTTCACCCCACAGGGAGATCAACCGAAGGCCATTGAAGAGCTGGCCCGTGGACTGGACGAAGGGCTGCCTCATCAGGTGCTACTTGGGGTGACGGGTAGCGGCAAAACATTCACCATGGCCAATGTTATCGCCGAGCTTAATCGCCCCGCTTTGGTCATCGCCCCGAACAAGATCCTGGCCGCTCAGCTTTACGCCGAGTTTAAGGAGCTGTTTCCGGACAATGCCGTCGAGTACTTCGTAAGCTATTACGATTACTATCAGCCCGAAGCCTATGTTCCCACCACCGATACCTACATCGAAAAAGAATCGTCCATTAACGACGAAATCGACAAGATGCGCCATTCGGCGACACGGGCCTTGCTCACTCGAAATGATGCGGTCGTGGTCGCCAGTGTTTCATGCATCTATGGCATTGGCTCGCCCGAGACGTACGAGGCAATGCGTGTTGAGGCCGCCCAGGGAGATACGCTCTCACGAGATGATTTCATCGCCGGGTTAATTGCGATGCAATATGCCCGAAATGACATCGATTTTCACCGGGGGACGTTCCGGGTTCGGGGGGATATTGTGGACGTCTTCCCGTCGCATGAAGCCGATACGGCGATCCGTGTGGAGTTTTTTGGTGATGAAATCGAGGGGTTGTACGAAATCGATCCCCTTAGGGGCATTACAAACCGGCGGCTTCGGCGAATAGCAGTGTATCCGGGTACCCACTATGCAACCACTCGGGACACCCTGAACCGGGCGATAGAAACCATCGAATTCGAGTTGGTCGAACGTCTGAAGGAACTGGAGACCGAGGGCAAGTTGCTTGAGGCGCAGCGCCTTGAGCAGCGTACTCGATTTGATATGGAAATGCTGCGGGAGATCGGTTATTGCAGCGGAATCGAAAACTACTCGCGCCATCTGGATGGGCGAATGCCCGGTGAACCTCCGTATACCCTAATCGATTATTTTCCCGAGAGTGCCATCACAATTATCGACGAAAGCCATGTCACCGTTCCCCAGTTGAATGGAATGTATAAAGGGGACCGGTCGCGCAAAGATAAGCTCGTCGAATACGGGTTTCGGCTGCCATGTGCTCGTGACAACCGTCCCCTGCGATTCGAAGAGTTCAAAGGGCGCGTAAACCAGGTCGTTTATGTCAGCGCAACGCCGGCGGACTACGAACTAGCGGAAAGCGAAGGCCTGATCGTCGAGCAGGTGGTACGCCCGACGGGGTTGGTCGATCCGCAGGTCGAGGTTCGTCCCGCATCCACGCAAGTCGATGATCTCATCGAAGAGATCCGCACAGTGGTTGAGCAGGGATGGCGTGTGTTGGTCACAACGTTGACCAAACGCATGGCGGAGGATCTGACCGCGTATCTAAACGATCTCCAGGTACGGGTTAAGTACATGCATTCGGATGTGGATACGATTGAACGTATCGAGATTGTCCGACAATTGCGCCAGGGGGACTTCGATGTGCTCGTCGGAATCAACCTGCTCCGTGAAGGACTGGATATCCCGGAGGTTGCGCTTGTGGCCATACTGGATGCGGACAAGGAAGGCTTTCTCCGTTCCGAGAGGAGTCTGGTCCAGACCTGTGGTCGGGCTGCTCGTAACGTTCAGGGGCGGGTTATAATGTACGCCGACGCCGAGACCGAATCGATGCGGCGGGCATTGGATGAAATGGACCGACGTCGGGAGAAGCAGCTCGCCTATAATAAAAAACATCGCATCACGCCGCGTTCAGTCGAGAAACGCATTGCCGATGTCCTGGAAAGCATCTATGAACGGGATTATGTGACGGTCCCGAAGGCAGCGGAAGAAGTGGAGATGTATACCACGCAGCTGAATGTCGACAAAACAATGCGCGAACTGCGCAAGAAAATGCGCGACGCTGCGGATCGTATGGAGTTCGAGAAGGCCGCGGAGTACCGAGATCGACTCCGCGCATTGGAGAAACGTCAAGTGGAAGAAGGATGGTAGGCAAACCTATGCGCAATGTCAGTATTGCAGTCGCGGGGTTTATTGTTCTTTTCATGGTGCTGATCGGTGCTGTGGTCGCCGACGATGAGGGGCCGTCCGGAGAAGGGCTGGCTGGCGCTGTGGATGAAGAAACGGCGCCCCTTGAGCTCCGTCGGTCAGAACCCGTCGGAGGGTCGGAAGGGGAGGATCCCCTGCGCGCCCGAATCCGTTCCTTGAGTGTGTCGGAAAAAGTCGCCCAACTCATGGTCGTTCGCCTCCACGGCACGCCGGGTCCAAACGCGCACGACCGTATGTTTCTTCGCGAATACCCGCCAGGGGGAGTTGTGCTCCCCAGTTTGATGCGGCCGGCGAATGTCGCGGGCTATGTCGAATCAATTCGAGCGTTAGCCCCGGAGGTCACTCATGGTATTCCGGCGTTTATCGCAGCCGACATGCACAGGCTCCCGAAACAGGGGCGTGGGCTTCAGAGTTACTTCCCGCCGATGCCGTCCCCGTTGGCGTTGGCCGCGGCTTCTGATGCGGATCTGACCCGCGCGTTGGTAGGGCGCATCGCTGAGTCGATGACTACCATGGGTATCAACATGTATTTTGGTCCTGCATTGATGTTGGCGTCCAACGTGCCCGGCGTGGAAGGGGCCATTCATAGCATGGGGGGGGACCCTGAGTTCGTCACGGCTACCGGGAAG
>PWNM01000577.1 GCA_003557825.1 Candidatus Hydrogenedentota bacterium
ATATACACATGGCTGAAGCCAAACCCAAAGGTCCCCGGACGTTTGTCTGGTGGTTTTTAATCGTCCAACTGGTTCCCCTGGTGGGTATTCTGGCCATACCCAATGTCTCGCAGGTCTGGATACTGATTGTCTTTGTGAATACATGCGTGTTGCATTTTAACTTCGGCCGCAACGACACGCAGGGCTACCGATTCTATCACTACTTGATCGGGGGCATTTTCGGCGTCATGGCCGTGGCGTGGGCCATCTTTCTCGTGGTCCGTTTCTATCAGGCCGATACGCTGAGCGTATAGGCCCTCAACAAGCTAGGAAAAGGAGCTATTGTGAAGACACATCGCGTCGGCGTCATCATGAACGGGGTCACAGGTCGGATGGGTACCAACCAACACCTTATCCGCTCGATACAGGCCATTCGCGACCAAGGGGGCGTTGCCGTCGGGACCGAATCGCGCATCATGCCGGAGCCGTTGTTGGTCGGTCGTAACGAAACCAAACTCAAGGCCCTGTCGGACCAGGCAGGGGGCTTTCCTATTGAGACGGACCTCGATCGGGCTTTGGCCAATCCGGATTACCCCGTCTATTTTGATGCCCAGACCACCCTCCGCCGATACGACGCGGTCAAGGCCGCCATCGCCGCGGGCAAACACATCTATTGCGAAAAACCCACCGCCGTGACCTCGAAGGAGGCCCTCGAATTGTACACCCTGGCCTCCGAGGCCGGGGTCAAGAACGGCGTCGTGCAAGACAAGCTTTGGTTGCCCGGGTTGCGCAAAGCCCAATACCTTATCGATACGGGTTTCTTTGGCCGAATCCTATCGGTACGGGGCGAGTTTGGCTATTGGGTGTTCACCGGCGAACATCAACCCGCCCAACGCCCCTCGTGGAACTACCGCAAAGCCGACGGCGGCGGCATCATCGTCGATATGCTCTGTCACTGGCGTTATGTCATCGATAACCTCTTTGGCAATGTCACCGGCTTGACATGCCTCGGGGCCATTCACATTCCCGAACGGCGAGATGAGTCGGGCACGTCCTACGCCTGCGACACCGACGACGCGGCCTATGCCACGTTCATGACCGACCAGGGCATTGTGTGCCATTTCAACTCGTCCTGGTGCGTACGGGTTCGGCGCGACGATCTGCTGACGATTCAGATCGACGGAACCCACGGATCGGCCGTGGCCGGCCTGCGCCAATGCTGGGTACAAGGCGACGCCATGACCCCGAAGCCCGTCTGGAACCCCGATGTGGATAGCCCCATCGATCATTTCGACCACTGGGCGGAAGTGCCCACGAACCAGGAGTACGACAACGCCTTCAAGGTCCAATGGGAACTGTTCCTCCGGCACATCGTCCTCGACGAGCCCTTCCGTTGGTCCCTTAAAGAAGGGGCTAAGGGCGTGCAGCTGGCCGAACTGGGCCTCGAATCCTGGCATAAACGGGCATGGGTCGATGTGCCGGCATTGTAGTTTGGTGATTTCACCAAATGGAGGATAGGACTGGGCCGACGGCCCCGGGACAAAAAATGAGCCAATCCCCAGAACTTTCTTTAGGTAGTGTTTCAGAACGGGATATTGACTTTCTGCTGCTTGAGGAGTTTACCGCCTCGCCGGATTTTGCGAATTGGTTTATTGGGGAGGCCCTCGGCGACTCTGTTTGCTTCGTATCCGTGCTTAGTTCCCGGCGATCTGTTGCCCAATTAAGTGGCGAGTCCGATCTGGAGATTACGTTTCGTGATACGCATGCAGGAGTTCGGATGTTGATGATCGAGAATAAGATCAATGCCGGCTTCCAACCACAGCAAGCAGAACGTTATCGGCAAAGAGGAGAGGTGTATATTGCGCGAGGATTTTGTACTGGATTTTCCACGGTCCTTGTAGCTCCTGCCCGCTATTTCGGAACGACCGCAGTCTCAAAGTTCGACGGTTGCGTTAACTACGAAAGCATATCAGAGTGGTTTGCTCAAGCCTCCTCTCTGGGACAGCGGGGACAGTATAAGAGGGCGCTTTTGAAGGAGGCAATCAAAAAGGGTACATTGGGCTATCAACCAGAGGAAGATGCGGCTGTCACAGCATTCTGGTACGCCTATTGGCGGCATGCACGCGAATATGCCCCCGAGCTTGAGATGGTTGAGCCTGGCGGCAAACCCGCCAGGGCAGGATTTGTCCATTTCTGTCCACCTCTACTACCTCCAGAATTGAGTATTATCCATAAGCTTACCTTTGGACGGGTGGACCTTCAGTTCAGAGGTATGGGCCGTAACCTGAGTAAGTTGAATACTACATTGGAAACTCTGCTGGAGCCGGATATGCGCATCGACAGAGCGTCGGGGTCCGGGGCAATTCGGATTGATGTGCCCCCCTTGAAAACAGTTGCTTCTGCAGATGACCAAGCGGGAGCGATTCGAGCAGGTCTAGAGGCGGCAAAGCGGTTGTTCAAGTGGTTTGAAAGGAACCAAAGCCACTTTCATCGTATCTGACATAATGGGAGTAGGCTTCCGCCTTTTGAGATGTTCAGTCCGGATGGAAGGTTCGAATCGAGATAAATTGGTACGCATTCTAATGATAAAGAAGGGGCCAAGGGCGTGCAAATTGCCGAACTCGGCCTCGAATCCTGGCATAAACGGGCATGGGTCGATGTTCCTGTTCTGTAAGGGAGTGGGCTTTTGTCTGCCACGAAAGGAGAGAAAAACAATGAGAACAATATGTGTAAGTCTGTTGACGCTCAGTCTAATGCTTCCGGCGGCATCACTTGCAGCCGAGGATGCTATATATCGGCCCGTATATGGTCCCACCGAGATGGCCGAAGCCACGGAAGTGTGCTTCTATGTGCGGGTTGAGGCGGATGCCGATGTACAAACGGCCCTCGATGAGCTGGCTACCGCGTTGTCGCGGTTCATGTTCGATGGATTGGTTCTGTCGGTGCGCATCGAGGAAGAGTTCGATGATCAAATCGCCGTAGTCTCCTTGGAAGAGGAGGATGCATGGCGAGAGGCCTATGACCAGTTCGAGGAAGCTTTGGCTGCCGGCGAGGATCCGGAAGTACCTGATGTCCCGGGCATCCCCAGTTGGCGACGGGACTACTTTCAGGGCTCGACCGGCGGGCGCCTGACCAGCATGACCCTGCGACGGACTTTTCTGCAGGAAGCCGTAGACGAACCCTGGGTGGATGCGGTCCGATTTGAGTACGAGGGTCTGC
>PWNM01000330.1 GCA_003557825.1 Candidatus Hydrogenedentota bacterium
CACGCCGACGGCGGCCTGAATCGCTTCCTGCTGGTAAGGAAGGTTGGCGTCAAACTTCAGTTTCATGGCAAGTCCTCGCTGATCGCGTGAAGTATCTTCATTTTCAAAACCTCATCTTCCGCACGGTCCTCAATGACCGCCGAGATGACTTCTTTGAGTAAATCCTTGTCAATGCGCCCGGCAGCCACATGGTAGCTGATGTTTTCCATTTCGCGCAGAAATCGGGTTGCGGCAAAGACATAGCCGTTCAGCAAGAGGAACTGCGCCCCCAGCGAGATGGCTATCCGTTTGTTGCCATCCTGGAAACAGTGAAACTTGTTTGCGCTGAAGAAGAGGTGCGTGAGTTTGTCTTCAAACTCCGGATAGTACAAGTCGTTCTGAATGTGCTCCAATACACTCTCAAGCCGACCGAGATCGAGATGCCCCATTGCGCCGCCGCCGCTGACCTCAACCGTCTTGCGGTGCGTCTCAATCGCCTGCTCAAGGCTGATGTATACGAGCGGCATCATTCACGCTCCTTCAACCGCTTCATGACGTCTTTGGCTTCCTCAAGGCGTTCTGAGAGTTCCTTACTCTTTTCACCGAGAAAGCGCTCAAAATCATCCCGTTTCACAGGTGAAACGTATTCCTTCAGTTGATGATGCAGGGCATCGCGAAAGGCGAGATCCCGACTGGCCATCTTATTGCGGGCTTTCTCGACCAACGGAGTCCAGTGGGGCTCCTCCGCAAAGGCCGCGAACAGCCGATCGACTTCCCATGTCGTCAATTTGCGTCCCATCTTTTCGCACGCAGCGCGGAGCCGTTTGCCGAACCCGTACTCATAGGATGCTACCAGATCCAGGATTTCGGCATAGAAGGTGTCACGCACGGCCTCTTTGCCGTGAAGGCGCAGAATCCGCCGGTATTCCTGCGCGTTCTCGCGAAAGATACTGATGTAGATCTTGTCCGTATAGATCGGGTATTTCGCCTGTCCCATGTCCACGCAGTCACGCAACGCATCGGTGAACTCCTTGCGATAGTTCTCCTCCTCGAAATAGGAGATGATAAAATCCTCATCGCGCTGATTGATGTACTTGGTCCCGCCACCGGTCCGCTGGTTAATCGTATCGATGACGATATCCAGCATGACCTGCCGCAAAACGCGGGCGCGCTCGCTTTCAGTCATCAGCATTGCCAGGTTCAGAAAAGCGCGAGAATCGAACACGGCCAGCACCGTGGTTTTGGTAAGGAAATCTGTTTCATTACCAAAATTCTCATGACATGCTAACTTCAACTCCTTCAAGCGTTTACCACGAATCACCTCGTAACCGTTCTGACGCAGCTCGGCGCTGTAGCGATCCAGATAGTTGTTGATGGTCCGTATATCCACCTCGAAGAATGCCGCCACCTGCTCCTTGAGCACAACCCTCCGCCCCTCGAACGTGATTCCCTTGATCTCGGCCGCCTTTTCGATCTCCTGCAAAGCGTATGGGTTATTGAGAATATTCTGACGATCCACGGCAGAAACCGTCAGATCCTTGCGTTCATCCGATCCGTGTTTATCTGTGTTCATCCGTGGTTCCCTTCTCCGCTTTCAAAAGTCGCTTGCCGTCGGCGGCAGTTATTCGAAATATTCGAACAACTGAATCCTCATCCTAAACAGTTCTGAACACAGTCGCCGTTTCGGCACTCTTGTTGCGCGCCTTGAACGTCTGGACCGCGTTCGCCTTGAGCTGGTCGTTATTCTTGAACCCGGAGTCCAGGCAAATCACCTGAAGCGGATCGGCATCGGCCATTGCCTTGATCAGTTCTTTCGTGATCTCGTCTTGCAGGCAGATCAGGAGCGCGCCCTCCGCGATCGAGAAGACTTCCTTCCCCGCCATCTGCACCTTTTCGACCTTGGTCGTCAGGGGGAACCCGGCCTTGAGCAGGATCTCGTACAGAATGTCTTCCTGCATGGCGTTGGGGTCGATGTGCTGTTCATGCAATTCAAGTTGCTTAGCGATCTTTTCAGCCTGCGCATCGCCAGATGCAGGCAGGTCCGGGGCTTCGCCGGGCTGGGAGCCGTCCCAAAGGCGGAAGTTGGAGCGGTCGAGTTTGAAGACGCGAAAGCCGAGATCATCAGGGCGCGCTTCAATGTCAAGAGTCTCCGTTTGCTGCTTGGCGGCCGCTGCAATAACACGGCGGAGTCTCTCCTTCCCAACATCGGCGACCGTTTCGAGGCCAAGCTTCAGAGCAGTCTTGCCTTGGGGTGTGCCGTCGGAAACGGGTTCGGGCAGTTGTACGAGAATGAAAGATGCCGGGTAATTAGTGTCCGCGAGCACACTGTGTCCGACGCTCGCCGAACCCGCAAAGAAATCCAGAACAACATCTCCTTTGGAGAGCCCAGCGACCTGCTTGATGCGGTCAATGAGCTTTGGGGGTTTTGCCGTATCAAAGGGGACCTCGCCTTCAAACAACTCCTTCAACACATTGTTGGCTTCGCGTGTCGATCCCACGTCTTCGCTGAACCAAATTGTTTCTGCTGCCCGTCCTGTCTGATTCTTCAGATAGATTTTTCGGGTAATACGCGTCTCATCCTCGCTGAATACGATCTCGCCTGACTGAATCTTCTCCTCCATCGTCTCCCTGCTCCACCGCCAACCGTTCTCAGGGGGCGTAATTGTTTTCCCGGAAGGTGTTTGCAGGTTGTAGATTAGATTTGGCCGATAAAGAGCGTTTCTCACATCACCAGCTCGCCATGGACCATTTGGATCGTTGTCCGGGTTGGAATAATGCTTGTTATCTTTCTCTGTGCGGTCCAGAGGCTGAACGACATAGTCGGCAGACTTGCGGTAACAGAGAATGTAGTTGTGGTGGACCGAGTATTTGTCGGCGTAACCTTTCGGTTGGACGCTATGCTGCCAGATGATCGTGGCGACGAAGTTCTCTTCCCCGAACACTTCATCTAACAGTGCTTGGAGGTTCTTGACTTCATTGTCATCAATGCTCGCGAAGAGAACACCGTCGGGAGTCAGAAGATTCCGCGCCATGTATAGACGGGGGAACATCATTTGCATCCACTTCGAATGGTAGCGGCCTTCGGCCTCGGTGTTTGTTGAGAAACGCTTTCCCTCGTCGTCAACCTGCCCGCTATATGCCAAATAGGTATCAAGCGTTTCCGAATAGTTGTCCGGGTAGATGAACTCCTTTCCCGTATTGTACGGCGGG
>PWNM01000120.1 GCA_003557825.1 Candidatus Hydrogenedentota bacterium
AACCCTTCGTCGTACTCCACTTGCGGATCGCCGTTGATCGGCGGAAAGGTTCCATTCGGGGGCTCAATGGGCGGACATCCCAACAGCACTCCCGCCAACGCCAACGCGATCAATCCGGTAAACCATGTCCGTATCTTCATTCCAAGCATGTTTTTATCCTCCTATCGCGTTACCGTGAACGGCGACTAAACGTACCGGTGTTTCCCGATGATGTTGGGTTACTCGATCCTGTGGAACGTGAAGGCGATCGTGATGTGCTGCCCGCGCTGCTGGGTGACGGAGCCGAGCGCTGTTGCGTTGGCGCAGACCGAGATGGTTGAGTGATGCTACGGCCTGCGGAACCCGTAATCGACGAACCCCGCGGACTCGATATCGACGGTTGTTGCCGTGCACTAGGCGCGGATTGCTGAGACCGTTGCCGAATACTTGGCGCCTGTTGTTGCCTTTGCTGCGGTTGAGATGGAGCCGGAGCGGGCCTTACCGACCGCTGCTGTACTTGGGGTCGCGTCGAGCGCTGCGGCTGGGCTATCTGCGGCCGCGAAGGCTGACTCTGAGGGCGCGACCGTTGCGTTTGAGGTTGAGATTGGGGCAACGAGAATCCGCGAGGCGCTTGTTGCTGGGAAGGCTCCGGAGTCCGCATTTGCCGTTGCGTGGGGGCCTGCTGCCGAATTGTCGGCGTCTGTTGCCGTGCTGGGGCGCTGGGCGTCGACCTTTCCTGAACCCGCGGTTGCGTGGGCCGTTGGGGTTGGGTCACCTGCGGCCGCGAGGGTTGCGAACGCTGTGATTGCGCCGGCGACTCGCTCTGACGCGGGGCAATGGTTATATTACGCGGCGAGCGATCCGTTGCGGGAGTCCGTTGCGGTTCACGGCTTGGGGCCTCCCGAATCGTCCGTCCTGGGGTTGAGATCGTCGGCGGAGTGGGGCGTTCTGTATCCTGCTGCGTGCGAGCAGGAGGCGACATCCTATCGCGCTCCACTGATGTCCGCTCTTGTGTTCGTGTAGGCGTGGACCGTTCCGTGGTGGGGCGGTCCGGTGTTCGTGCCGAACGATCCGTTGAAGGGGTCCGTTCGGGCGTCCGGGCAGTGGCCGAACGTTCTGTCGAAGGAGTCCGTTCGGGCCTTCGTATCGTCGTCGAGCGCTCCATCGTACGAGGCCGATCCGGCGTCGTCTGTTCCGGAGCTTCGCCACGGGGCGTCTGCCGTATGGTGCGATCTCCGCTCGAGGTTATCCGCGACACCCGATCCGGCGTATCACCGGTCCGGCCTGCATCCCGTGCCGTGGTGGCATGAGGTGTGTCGATCGTTGTACCTCGCCTCGAGTCGGACGGCCGAACTGCTCGGGTCACCGTTGAGCTGCGCACGAAGGACTCAGCGTCTGTCGGGGCATCCCGAGGCACGGAAGCTCGCCGGATTGCAGATGCCCTATCTAGGCCGGAAGCAGGCGTACGAACGGACCGGCCTCCTGTTGTTTCGACGGGGCGGAAGTCCCTGCGGCCAAAGGAGGTCTCGAGTGCGCTAACCCGCGAGCGTGCTGCGACGCTACGGGTACCTGTTTCCGGTCCGCGGATGGTTCGCCGAGGCGAATAATCGCGCGCATGGGGCAGTTCCTCCCGATACGGAACTCGAGGGCGGAACCGGTCATGTCGGCCGATGTTCCAGATGTGGACGTCCCCAACTACAATGGTCTGGTTCACCACGGTTTGCGTCACCGGTCGGACGCGCGCCGGACCCCGATAAAGCTCCGCCACGGTGATGTACGAGCTTGCTGAGGTGCAGAAAGGAAGCCCGCCAACAGTGAAATAGGTACTGGACACGCGAACGGGCCTGTTGTACGGATCCAGGGGGGTCCAAACGTAATGGGAGCCAACACGAATGGTGGCGGCCCAGGCCGGAGACCAGGTTTCGCGGTAAGTCCACATCCACCCATGCCGTGTGTGATGGGTCCAACGACCGTAATGGGATGTAACATAACTGAATGGATAGTTACCTACCCAAACATGGCCATAGGTTGGGACATGGCTCCAATAGCCGACGCGGTATGGCACATATTCCCGGACGACGGTAGGACGCCAATACCGGGTATTATCAACCGTTATCCATTCACCGTATTGGTCCAGGTCATATACGCCAAGGTGCTGCGATGCTGCGGGTACCTTGGTCGTAAGTTCAGGGCCCACGGCTAGAAGTTTGGCCCGTTCCCGGTTCCATGCATCAAAATCGTCCTCGTCGGTTCGGTCAAAAAACACCGGCGTCGAGGGTAGCAGGCCGGGATCGATAAACACCCGCCGGCCTTCCTTAACCGTCACGGGGCTTCCTTGGTCTGTCCGAACCCGGGCTTCGCCCCAGCGGACGCTTACCGTCGTCGAACCGCTTGGGACGATGTCGATTCGCACCATCGAGTCGCGATCGACGATTACCCGGCCCGCCGGCGTATCAAAGGAAGCATCGCCGGTGCTGCGCGAGACGCGTTGAACATAAAATGATCCATGCCATCCGCGGACAAACGCCGATGGCGGAAGCTGCACGATCTCCGCTCTGCTTCCATCGGCCATGCGAAGGAAGGTTCCGCCGGACATCTCCAGTTCCAGCGTTCCCGACTCGTCTGCCCAGAGCGTGTCGCCGGGAAGAATGAGGGTGTTGACCGTAGCATAACTCCAGTCGTCGTCTGCCGTTCCACGGACCATACTACCGCCTGCTTCTGCGCTTACCCGCGCATGCAGGACCTCTTGGGCCTCGGCGATGGGCGTGGCGGCTAGACCAAGACATGCTGCAGCCGCTACGAACGTGATAACCAGTTTCTGCGTGTTCATGGGACCGCCTCCTATAGTGAATGGGCCTTTGCTTTGTCTACCGATATAGACGACGGTCGCCGGGAGGCATTCATTTTGTTTGGCTCGTTCCAATGGCGGAACCACATGGCTATCTTGTTAATTACGAAATTAGCAATTTTTGCTATGTTTGAATTAGATAGTTGAGTTGGTACGACGAACTGATACTCATGTGGGAGCAACAGCGGTTTTACCCTCCAATCATCTCATCACGTACTTTCATCTTGGCATCGATCAGCTGGGAGTGATCCAGATTCAACAATCGGGCCAGCCTATGGACCAGATAGTCCTCGTGGGCGTCCAATGCGCCATCTGAGTAGATGATGCGCCAGACTTCTTCGATGATGC
>PWNM01000230.1 GCA_003557825.1 Candidatus Hydrogenedentota bacterium
ATCTCGAAGTACTTAATCACGAGGCCCTTGGTTGCCTCGATGATTTTAATGGCATTGAGTCCAAGGAGATCATCCCTGACGAAGCCATCGAACCCGGCGGATGCACCGTCGAAGCCGGGACCATGTATGTGGATGCTCAGCTTGATACCCAACTCGAACGCATCTTGGACGAACTCCTTGATGTGACGTGTACGCCGCCTGACGATGCGTGATTTCCCCCAAATGCTGACCAAAGTGAACCGGATAAACCCGATCACGGTTTGCGGAAAGATCGTAGATGTGGTGGGGCTTACTATCGAAGCGACCGGCCCGCCTATGCGCATCGGCGACTTGTGTTATGTCATTCCACGCGAATCTGAAGACCGAATCCCCGTCGAGGTTGTTGGATTCCGCCGCGATCGATTGGTGCTCATGGCCCTTGGCGCCATCGACGGCGTGGCTCCGGGAAGCCTCTTGGTCCCCACCCATCGGCCCCAGATCGCCCGAGCCGGAAACGAGTTGCTCGGACGAGTCATTGGAAGTATGGGTACGCCTCTTGACGGTCTTGTGGAACCGCGCTATGAAACGTCCGTACCGCTGATGGCCGCGCCGCCCTCACCGTTGGAACGCCCTCGAATCGCTGAGTTTGTCGCGACAGGCGTCCGTTCGATTGATGCCTGCATCGCCTGCGGAAAAGGGCAACGCCTTGGCATTATGTCCGGCAGCGGCGTGGGCAAGAGCAAGCTCTTGGGCATGATTGCCCGCAATACCAGCGCCGATGTTAATGTTATCGCATTGATTGGGGAGCGGGGCCGCGAAGTTCGCGAGTTCATCGAAAACGACCTTGGACCCGAAGGCCTTGCCCGTTCTGTGGTTGTTGTGGCCACTTCAGACGAACCCGGGCTGTTGCGGATTCGTGGCGCCTATTTGGCCACGGCGATTGCCGAATGGTTTCGTGATCAAGGGGCCGATGTGATGCTAATGATGGACTCGGTGACGCGATTTGCTATGGCCCAGCGGGAAGTCGGCCTGGCCGTGGGCGAACCGCCTACGACCAAAGGGTATCCGCCTTCGGTCTATGCGTTGCTTCCCAAACTGCTCGAGCGTGCTGGTACCACCGAACGAGGTAGCATTACAGGTATTTATACCGTTCTCGTCGAGGCCGACGATTTCAACGATCCCGTGAGCGACGCCGTACGAAGCATTCTCGATGGTCATGTGGTATTGTCCCGCCAAATGGCCTCGCGAAATCACTATCCGGCTGTTGATGTGCTCGAAAGTATTAGCCGGTGCATGATTGATGTCACATCGGAGCGGCATCAAAAACTGGCACGGCGTATACGCAGCATTTTGGCTACCTATCGCGATGCCGAGGACCTGGTGAACATCGGAGCCTACGCCCACGGTAGCAACCGCGAAATCGATGAAGCGCTCCATTTAATGCCGGGAATCCGGGCGTTTTTGCAGCAAAATCTGGACGAATCCTGTCCTTCCGAAGAACTGGAACGGCGTATGCACGCCGCATTACAGGGGTAACCGGCCATGGCAAGGCGTCAGCCCTTTCGATATGCCGTTCTCCTGCGAGTCCGCCGCCTACAGGAAGACCAAAAGGCCTTTGAACTGGCAGGGGTTCGCCGAGAGATTCAAAACGCGGTCGAAGATCGGGAGTTTATCGCCCGGGAACAAGCGCGCATGCTTGAGGAAGCCGCCGCAGCGACCCGGGAACCGTTTGACGGCAGCCGAATTGGGCGGTATCATCAATATGAACGGCATCTTGCCCGACGCTCGGTGGAAAAAGATGCGATAATCGCGGAAAAACGACGGGAAGAAGAGGCCCGCCGACGGGAATTGGAGCATGCCACACAACGGAAGCGGACCGTAGAAAAGCTTCAGGAGCGCGACGAGGCCTTTTGGCAGTCCGAATATCAGCGCTTCGAACAGAAACTCTCCGACGAAACTGCCGTTAACCAAGTGGCGAACCAACAGGAAAAGAGGCGCCAGGCATCATGAAGTTCTCGGTTATCATCGTGTTGGTATGTTTGGTGTCCTTCATCGGGGCGCTGCTCGGTGTCATGGCTTACTCGGACAACCTCAACCGCGAATCGTTGCGCAACCTATTCGGAATTCGCTCGGAAGCCCCTGTCGAAGAAGGTCCCGACGACCTCGACATCTACGCCCGCGAGATTCGTGCCCGACAAGCCGAGCTCGAGGAGGAAGAGCGGCGGCTTGAAGAAGAGCGTCGGCGTCTGGCGATCGCCCAGAATGACCTCGAGGATCTCCTCGCACAACTCGAAGAGACTCTAATCGCCTATGAGGAGACCCAAACAACTCCGCGTGAACAGGATGTATTGTTGGAAGAGGCGGCCGCAACCATCTCGGCCATGCGAGGTCGCAACGCGGCCCGAGCCCTCGAAGAGTGGGAACCGGAACGTATTGCAGAGGTCTTGCGGCGGATGGAAGAACGAAACCGAGCAAGCATTCTCGAAGCTATGGATCCCGAAAAGGCCGGTCCCGTCCTGGAACATCTTACCCTTGATAATTCTTATTAGTACGCTTTAACAGTCCATCCTACACAACTGCCTGTCCTGTAATAAATGCGTTGATCGATTCTTGCATCAG
This sequence comes from Candidatus Hydrogenedentota bacterium, assembly GCA_003557825.1. Classification (GTDB taxonomy): domain Bacteria; phylum Hydrogenedentota; class Hydrogenedentia; order Hydrogenedentales; family SLHB01; genus PWNM01. Next base: position 2,599 of record PWNM01000230.1, read on the forward strand.
GCACTTTATGTTTTGACTCTATCCACGGTTGCGTTCTATTTGCCGCCGTTGAAGTGTCTTGTCGTCCAGCCAGTTGCTGGAAACCCTTATTTGAAAGGAGGTGATGATGAATGATAGTCCCAATTCAAGCATCTGCCGCGAATGAAGCAACATTGGCGGCAGCTGCCCCGATGCCTGCTGAATCCAAAGCTTCGGCATCGGGATTCCTCGCCCTGTTATTTGCCCATGTTGATGCTATCGTGCAAGCAACCAACGAGCAACGCGTAGCAGCCGAGTCCGTTCCCGACGATGTGTTGTCGGCTTTGCTGATCCGGTTGGGCGACATGCTGTCGGAGCAACGAAGCAGTCCTCTATATGACGGCATGCCCAAGTTGACTGAAAGCATGCTCGATGAAGTGGCTGCGGCGCTTGATGGCCACGTCGATGCAGACAAGGCCCAAGCGTTGACGGCCTATCTTTGGAGTGAGCTGGCCACCCTGGTTCACCATGGCCAATCGGAGATTGCATTGGCAGAGCAAGACCAGTTGGCAACCCTATCCGAAGGCGAATCCCCGGACATCGAGGTCACTGAAGC